>VXLV01000159.1:0-474 GCA_009841405.1 Chloroflexota bacterium
CCCCCCCCCCCCCCCGCATTTCTAGTCTAGTCGGGCGGGGCGGCTCGGCGCGGGTTGGGGGCATGATGGCGCTCCTGCTGCGATGGGCGGCGACGAGTTTGCCGCGCCTGCTGTTTCTGATCGAGAGAATGATACATACTTCGAGGAGAAGTATATCATATCGTTACAAATAACTCAAGTAGTTGCGTATTTGTCTACCTCACCCCCCGGCCCCCTCTCCAAATCATCGGAGAGGGGGAGCGGCGCGCCAGGCGAGGTATTCTGTTTGTGGGCGGGGTTGGGACACTTTTACCACCGAGTACGGCGAGTAGGGTGAGGGCACAGAGAAAAGCAATGAAGTGATTGTATGGCTGCCTGAATCCTGACGAAGGCCGTAGGGGGGGCCCCCGGGGGGGCCCGCCATTTTCGTCGTTAAAAGCGGGCAGCGGGGGGGGGCCCCGGTCAGGCCCGCACACAAAAAATTGGAAAATATTT
>VXLV01000159.1:484-7097 GCA_009841405.1 Chloroflexota bacterium
GGCTCCATCTATCGTCACCTCGGGGGTGGGGCGCCCGTTTTGGGGGCCCCTATATTTGCGTCTAAAAGCGCGGGCAGCGGGCTAGCAAATGGCTCGCCCCTACAAGCATTCGATGAAATTGGAGATTCAATTTCGCGGGAAGACTATTTCTGGAAAGCTTTTCTCTGTGCCCTCTGTGTGCCCTCGTTTTCCTCTGTGGTAAAGCATTTCCTCTCAGCGCAAGCCCCGCCGCGCGCTCATGTCTTTCAGCACATCTTCGGCGATGTTCAGCGTGCGGTCGATATCGGCGTCGGTATGCGCGGCCGAGACGTGGTTGCGCTTCAGCGCTATTGGCAGCATGAAGATGCCGCGCCTGGTCATCTCGCTGCGAAAATGAGTGTCGGCCTCGGTATTATTGCGCAGCAAATCGGCGTAGCGGCTGATGGCGCCGGTCATGAAATAGGGCACGAAGACCGAGCCGTAGCCGGCGACGGTCATGCTGATATCGAGGCGGTCGGCGATTTCTTGCAAGCCGCGCCGCGCCTTCTGTCCAAGGCGGAAGATATGTTCGTGAACGGACCCGTCTTCCAGCTCGGCGATGGTGGCCAGCGCCGCCGATGTCGCCACCGGATGGCCGTTGTAGGTGCCCGCCGCCATGACATCGCCGCCGGCGGTGCTGAAGCGGCTCATCAAGTCCGCGCGCCCGGCCAGCGCCGCGCAGGGATAGCCGTTGGCGATGGCTTTGGCCAGGGTCGTCAAGTCGGGCGTCACGCCCAGCTTCTGCTGATAGCCGCCCAGCCCGTGCCGGAAGCCGGTGATGACCTCGTCGAAGATCAGCACGATGCCCTGCTCGTCGCAGACGCGCCGCAGCGCCCGCGCGAAGTCGTCCGTTGGCAAGACGCAGCCGATATTGTGCGGGATGGGCTCGAGGATAACAGCGGCGATTTCCTGGCCGCGCTCCGCCGCCAATTGCTCAAGCGCCGCGCTGTCGTTGAAGGGCAGCACGAGCGTATTGTCGATGGCTTCCGGCAGCATGCCGGCTGATGCCGGGTCTTTCCGACCGATTTTGTCGGGCGCGCTGATGACGTTCATCAGAAAGTAGTCGTGCCAGCCGTGAAAGCAGCCCTGGAATTTCACCAGTTTGGCGCGCCCGGTAACCGCCCGCGCCAGCCGCTGCGCCATGTAAGTCGCTTCGCTGCCGCCGCCGAAAATCAGCGTCATTTCCGCCGACGGCACATGCTCGACGATCTTCTCCGCCAGGCGGATCTCCAGCGCGGTCGTGCCGGCGCCGGTGAGATCAACCTGGGTCATCGCTTCAGCAACGGCCGCGTTCACGGCCGGGTGGTTGTGGCCCAGCACGATGGGACCAAAGGCGGCGTGGTAATCGAGATAGCGCCTGCCCTCGACATCGGTCATGTAAGCGCCTTCGGCGCTCTTCCACACGATGGGTTGCGGCAAACCGCGCATGCCCGAGTTGACGCCGCCGGGCGTGACGGCTGCGGCGCGCTGAAACAGCGAAGCGTTGCTCATATCAGTTCAACTCCAGGAGTGTGAGCGAATCGCGAGTGATGATGGCTTGCAGCTTGTCTTCGGGCACGCGCGGCAGTTGCGTCCCGACCACGATGTCGTTGACCTTGCTCAGCGCGTCGAAGGTTTCCCGCGCGGTCGTCACGGGATAATCCGAGGCGAAGAGCAGCTTGTCGAGCACATTCCACTCGCTCGCTCTGATCATGGCTTCGTAGTAGCCGAAAGGTCGATAGAACAAGCCGGAGATATCGGCGAAGACGCGGGGATGCTTGCGCACGACGACAGCGGTGTCGGCAGTCCAGGGGTGGCCCATGTGCGCCATGATGATCGTTAGATCGGGATAACGCATGGCGACCTCGTCCATCAGCAGGGGATGGGCAAAGCGAATCGGCGCCATGCGCACCGGCGAAGTGCCCTGGTGAAAAAGAACGGGCAGGCCATTGCGCTGCGCCTGCTCATAGATTGCCAGGGCGCGCGCTTCCAGCGGATGGAAGATCTGGTAATTCGCGCCCAGCTTGATGCCGCGCAGCCCCAGGTCGCAGCGGCAGCGCTCCAGTTCGTCGAGCGCGCGCGGATCGTGCGGGTGCAGCGACATGAAGCCGATCAGCCGCTGCGGATGCGCGCTGACAAAAGCGGCTGTCTTGTCGTTGACGTTGCCCGGCATGTCCGAGGCGTCGCCGCCGCCATTCACGCCGCCGGTTTGCTCGCCCGGATGCCAGGCGACGCCGAAGACGATGCTGATATCGGCGGGCGTCTGCGCTTGAAGGTACTCATCCCAGCTGTAGACCGATTCCACGGCGCGGTCGGGGCGCCAGGCGGGGTTGCTGACGCGCCGTTCGGGCGGAACGGCGCCGCGATACTGGGGCGTATGCGTGTGGACATCGACAATCATAAGCGCCCTCGCGCTAGACCGCCTCAAGCTCGGCCAGGCGGTGGTACTGGCTCATATAGAGCTGATGATAGAAGCCGCCCAGCGCCAGCAGTTCATCGTGCGTGCCGCGCTCGATGACGCGATGGTCGTTGATGACCAGCACCTGGTCGGCATTGCGAATCGTGCTGAGCCGGTGGGCGATGACGAAGGCCGTCCGCCCTTCCAGCAGCCGCAGCAGCGCCTCCTGGATATGGATCTCGGTGCGGGTGTCGACGCTGCTGGTGGCTTCATCGAGGATCAGGATGCGCGGATCGGCCAGGATTGCCCGCGCGATCGCCAGCAACTGGCGCTGGCCCTGGCTGAAATTGTGCCCCTTCTCTGAGACTTGCGTCTGGTAGCCGCGCGGCAGCAGGTGGATGAAGTCATCGGCATTGGCCAGCTTCGCGGCTTCGATCACATCCTCGTCGCTGGCGCCCAGCCGCCCGTAGCGGATGTTCTCCATCACCGTACCGCTGAAGAGGAAGGTGTCTTGCAAGACGATGCCCAGCTGCTCGCGGATGGAGTTCTGCGTGACGCCGCGGATGTCCTTCCCGTCGATACGGATGCTGCCCGCGCTGACATCGTAAAAGCGGCTGAGCAAACTGATGATGGTGGTCTTGCCGGCGCCGGTCGGGCCCACGAGCGCGACCGTCTGCCCCGGCGCCACGTCCAGGCTGATGTCTTCCAGCACCGGCTCGCCCGGCGCATAGGCAAAGTCGACCTCATCGAATTCGACCGCGCCGCGGATATCCCGCAGCGGCAGGGCATTGGGCGCGTCGGTGACGCTGGGCGTCGCGTCCAGCACGGCAAAGATGCGCTCGGCGCCGGCCAGCGCCGACTGCAGCTGATTATAGACCATGGCGATGCCGCGCATGGGCCGGAAGAAGTTCATGATGTAGACGACAAAGGTGGCGATGACGCCGACGGTGACCATATCTTGCAGCGCCAGCCAGCCGCCGAGCAGTGAGGTCGCCGCCACCGTCAGGATCATCATGGTGGTGAACATCGGTCCCAGCGCCGCGGTGATGAAGACAGCGCGGATGGCCGACTTGCGGTAAGCCCAGCTGGCTTGCTGGAACTGCGCGATCGCCGCGTCTTCCTGCGCGTAAGCCTGCACGGCGCGGATGCCGGTGATATTCTCCTCCATGACCGCGTTCATCCAGCCTAGATTCTTCTGCATGCCGCGGAAAGACTTGCGCGTCCGCTCGGTGATCTGCGAGGTGAACCAGAGCATGATCGGCAGGATGATCAAGGTGCCTACGCCCAGGGGCAGGTTCAACAGCAGCATGGCCACCATGATGCCGCCCAGCGACAAGATATTGGTCGTGAACTGGATCAAGCCGTTGGAGAGGATCTGATTGATGGTCTCGCTGTCGTTGGAGATGCGGCTCATCAAGTCGCCGGTGCGGTGTCGGTCGTGATAATCCATCGACAGCGCCTGAAAATGCCGGAAGAGCGCCGAGCGAATATCGGCCACGAAATGCTGGCCGATGCGGATCATGATGATGCCGTGTATCGCGGTGAATACGCCCTGCGCCAGGTAGACGCCGAGCATGACCAGCGAGATTTGCAGCAAGCCCTCCAGGTCGTGGCGCACGACATATTGGTCGATGGCGCGGCCTAGCAGCGCCGGGCCAATCAGCCCGAAGAGCGTCGCCACGACGACAAGCACAGCCACCAATATCAGCCGCCCGTGATAGGGCTTGAGGTAATCCGACAGCCGCCGCAGCGTGCCGCGCCGGTCCTTGGCCTTTTCGCCGGTGGGCCGCCCGCCGCCCATGATGCGCCCGCGCTGCTCCGATCCGCGCTGATTGGTCATCCCGCGCTCCTGGTTGGCGTGCTTGTCGCACTTTGGCCACAGAGTTCACAGAGTTTTTTCGAGGACAAAGCCGCACGCAAGTCACTAATGAGCGCGGAGAAAGCAATGAACTCCCGACAATCAGAGTTTGTAAGGGCGAGCCTTGGCTCGCCCTGTGTAGCGACAGGATGCGTTTTCGGGCGACTTGATAAGTCGCCCCTACACAATACTTCAGCGGTGTAATTGCTCAAAATCGCTTTGTGTCCTTTGTGTCTTTGTGGTAAATAACCTCGGTATCCTCATTCAAACTCTGTGTACTCGGTGGTAAGCGTGTCGAATCCCCGCCCATTGGCGCGGGCGACTTCGCCAAGTTGTGATTCGTAGATTTCGCGGTAGATCGGTCCGCGCGCCAGCAGCTCTTGATGTGTGCCGCGCTCGGCGATACGCCCGTGGTCCAGCACCAGAATCTGGTCGGCGCCCAATACGCTCGTGATGCGCTGGGCGATTATAAAGGTGGTGGTCTCAGCCGCCATCTCGGCCAGGGCCGCTTGAATCTTGTACTCGGTTTCCATATCGACCGCGCTGGTGCTGTCGTCGAAGATGAGGATGCCGGGTCGAATCAACAGAGCGCGCGCGATGGCGATGCGCTGTTTCTGCCCGCCGGAGAGGTTGGCGCCGCCCGCCTCGACCACGCTGTCGTAGCCCTGCGGCATGGCCATGATGAAGTCGTGCGCTTGCGCCGCTTGCGCCGCCTCAATCACGGCGTCCAAGGTCGCGTCCGGCGCGCCATAAGCGATATTGTCGCGCACGCTGCCGCTGAAGAGCGTCGACTCTTGCAGCACCATGCCGATCTGCGCCCGCAGCGCCGCCGGTTCCCATTCGCGAACATTCACGCCATCCACTGACACCGTGCCGCCGCTGACGTCATAGAAGCGCGGGATGAGGTTGACGAGTGTGCTCTTGCCGGACCCGGTCGCGCCCAGCAGCGCAACCTGCGCCCCGGGCTCGGCCGCGAAACTGATGTCGTGCAGGACATCGTCGCCGCTGACGCCGCTCGCGCCATTGGATTTGCCGTTGCCGCTGCGGCTGTAATGGAAGGAGACATTTTCGAAGACGACGCGTCCGTAAATCCGCTCGGCGCGGTGGGGAGCGTCGGCGATCTGCAGGATCGGCTCGGTATCCAGCACCTCCAACACGCGCTCGGCGGAGGACTCCGCGCGCGCCGCCATCAGCAGCAGATGGCCCAGGAATAGCAGCGGGCTCATGCCGATCATCAGGTAGTTGTTGAAGGCGATCAGCTCACCGACTGTCAGGCGATCGCCAATCACCGAGACGCCGCCAAACCAGAGCACCGCCACCGTGCCCACGCTGGTCAACAGCTGCAAGACCGGCATGGACACCGCGATCAGCACGCCGACCTCAATGTTGCGCTCGCGGTAGTCGTCGTTGCTGGCGGAGAACTGCTTGATTTCAAAGGGGCCGCGCACGAAGGCTTTCACGACTTGTATGCCGGCCAGATTCTCCTGCACCAGCGTGTTGAGCGCGCCCAGCTTCTGCTGCACGACCGTGAAGAGGCTGGTAGCGCGCAGCATCAAGTAGCGGATGAACACCGCTGAGACGCCCGCCACCGCGAACATGATGAGCGAGAGCTGCCAGTCGGTGAGCAGCAGCATGATCATGCTGCCGATGATCATCAGCAGCACGCGCAGCAGCAGCGCCAAGCCGGCGCTGGCGAACATGTGCACGACATCGACATCGCTGGAGACGCGGGTCATCAAGCGCCCGGTCTGCATCTGGTCGAGGTTGGCGAAGGACAGCGACTGGATGTGCCGGAAGAGGGCGTGACGCAAGTCGAATGCCACCCCCTGCGATACGACCGCGCGGCACCAGCCCTGGCCCAGGGTGCTGGCCGCGCCGATCATGGCGGCGATGAACATCCAGAACGCGCCCAGCAGAATCATATCGAGGGCGCGCGGACGGATGCCTTCGTCGATCATGAATTGCAGCAGGCGCGGCACGCTCAGCTCCATGGCCACGGGCAAGACAGTCGTCCAGAAGCCGAAGAAGACGTACCAGCCGTAAGGTCGCATGAAGCGGGAGATGCGCCAGAGGGACTTCATTCGACAAGTGTATCGCCGCAGCGCCGGAGCTTCAAGCGTTGCCCCAGCGAAGAACGGACGGACTAGGCTTTAACCACAAAGGGCACAAAGACACAAAGACTTTGTTTGAAATTCCAATTGCTTCTGACGGTAAACTTGCTGAAAGCCAACTGAAATAAGGTCGAAATCTGTAGGGGC
Organism: Chloroflexota bacterium; assembly: GCA_009841405.1. GTDB lineage: Bacteria > Chloroflexota > Anaerolineae > Aggregatilineales > Phototrophicaceae > UBA6055. The sequence continues at coordinate 6,996 of VXLV01000159.1, forward strand.
GAGCCTTGGCTCGCCCGCCAGTTTGGAGATCTGCCGGCGGGGGGTTAAGGGAAAAGACCCGAACAATAGGCTGTTAAAAAACCCCCGCGTCAAGGCACCATG
>VXLV01000155.1 GCA_009841405.1 Chloroflexota bacterium
CGACAAGGAGACGCTGCTGTCCGAGCACTACAGCCCGGTCGAGGGCCTGTGGGAGGAGGCCCCGCTCGCCCCGAAGATCGCCGCCATCGCCGCCGGGTTGTTCAAGCACAAGCAGCCTCCCGAGATCCGCGGAACCGGCTACGTGGTGGACACCCTGGAGGCGGTGCTGTGGGTCTTCTTCCACTCCGAGGACTTCAGGGAGGGCGCCCTCAAGGTGGTCAACCTCGGTGACGACGCCGACACCACCGGAGCGATCTTCGGCCAAATCGCCGGCGCCTACTACGGTGCAGAGGCGATTGCGCCTTCTTGGCGAGACAAGTTGATGATGGCAGCCGAGATCACCTCGCTCGCCGACCATCTCCACCATCGGGCGGCGTTGGACTGACTCCGCGTGATCTGGGTGAGAGGTGTGACAGCGTCCCGGATCGCTCCAGCTCGAGCGATCTGATCAGTTGGTGGTGGGAGCAGTTCATTCGTCTCAGGTCAGGCCTCTCAGCGTGACACGCCGCTTCTACGCGGCGCCCCTCAGATGGCGCTGAACGGTTCTTCGGCAGCAGCCCAACTCGGTGGCGATGTCATTGATTTTCCACCCACGCTCTCGAAGCTCGACGGCTCGATGAGTTCTGTCATGCTCTGGTTCGAGCTCGTCCACAGACAGAGGAAGGTCCAGATGGCTGGCGAGGATCTCCCGCTCCTCGGGATTGAGCCCTCCGTACCACCCCGTGCGGGTGTCGGGTTGCTCAGACCTGAGTGCAAGGGCCACGCACTCGAGTTGGATCGGGCATGATCTACATCTGTCAAGGTCCACGCGCCTCGGTGGCCCAACCTCCGGGTGGTAGTGGTCTGGATGCAGACCGCGGCAAGCTGCGTCACTCAAACGATGACGCGGAAACCGCTCGACACAGGCAATGAGGTACTCCCGTTCATTGAGGAAGTAATCAAGAGGGGCCATTGGCTCTCCCAGTCATGATCGGCGGACACTTGGTCCGGGTTGATCCGGGTGAGCCGAGATCGCCTCCGCGCACCCGCTCTCTGCCCGCCGGGGGAGGTCCCCGGTGCGGCGTGAGCGGCATCAGGTCAAGTCGAGCCGTCCTAGGTGTACTGATCTCTCGGCGGTGGCATCTATCGGGGGGTCAATCCCGATCGATGTGGTGGCTTCCAATCAGCGTTGCTTCCCCGAGGCTTGACTCGGGTGACGACGCGACTCTCGCTGTTGTCGCAACGGCCCAATACTAGGGCCGGGGGTGACAGTGGTCTCCTGCTTGGAGAACCACTGCCGTCTCATGCATCCTGTCCTTCCTTGTGGTCGTAATCGTCCTCAAGTTCCTCAAGGTCCGACCACTGGTCGATGGGTTCATGTGTAGGACCGTTCCTGGCAAGGTGACGCTGTTCCCAGATAGGCAGCTTCTGAAGTACGCTGAATAGAGCGTCCCGCCACGCTGCACAGTCACCAGGCTCTGCGCCCATAACGTCGATTGTCGGGGTGCCATCGTCGCTGACGACTGTCTCGATCACTTTGACGGTGTCAGAGACCGTCTGTATCGCGGACCCGAGTTCCGAGAGGGCGTTGTGCAACCGCTCCGATGCCGTCTCAGCCGCGGGAATCGGAGCTGGTTGGCCAGCTGAGGCGAACATCCGCCGGAGGTCCGGGTCGCGAATCAATAGCTCCTTGCCATGCTTGTTGATCCGGACTGCACCATGCTCGTCAACCGCACGCGGCCGACGCCCCGATTCGAAGTCTGCAACGGCTTGTCCGAGCTGGCGAACACCGTGCTCCATGACTCTCATCCGGTCGATGACCTCACCGGGCTTTCGCCTGTCGGGCTGGTTGTTGTTTTGGGTGCCACGGTCAGCTGTGAGGCTTCCGGCAACTACGAGCGGATATGCACTGCGTGCTGCCAACTCACGGCTCGCCTGCCCGACGTCACCGATTGTGATTTCTGCCAGTGCCGCCTCGGTGAGAACGTGTCCCGGTCTGAATGTTGCCTCCCACTCCTTGGCGAGTTCGACGCTGAAAGCATCCTTCAGGTATCGGCGAGTCCGCTCCCTCTTGCGGGCATCTGCCTCCGGCAGAGAACGGAGTATCAACGACGTCGCGATTTCGAAGAGCAACTTGGTTGTGATTCGCTTTCGAGTGCTCTGCGTCGTGATCGCGGCCCGTACAGCTTCGTATATCTTTGGGTCCTTGTCTGTGAATAGGCGCACAACCCGCGCTGCACGCACAGATGGATCAGCGGTGAGTCCAGCAGCGCTAGCATCGTTTGGCGTCAGCGAGCCAATGAGCCAGTCGGCTTCAAGCGGGGTGACTAGCCCGCGTCGCTCTAGTTCAGCGACGACGGCGTCGCCTAGTGCTTCGTTCTCCGTGGCCTCTCCCCATGGTTTCGGGTAGTCGACGTGGCGTAGGGCCACCAACGACTTAACCGCGACCGCAAAGTCAGCCACGATGCTGTCGTGCGATTCGAAACCGACGAGCAAGAGGGCTGGCAGAGTCTCGCATCGGAGCCGTGTTGCTGAGTCGAATTCGAGATCGTCGGGGCCTGCTGAATCGAGAGCTTCGTTAAGCCGACGAACGTGCGAACGGAGCTTCCGCTCCTCTCGGATGTACGGAACATCCGCCGATCGGGTCTGAAGTATGTCATGAACGGCTGTCATCCGGCTTGACCCCTCGACAGAGATGGGCACTGTGACAGTCGGCGAGCCGTCGCCGTGCTCAAGTGTGGTCGCGGCAAGCCAGACTTCGGTCATGACTCCCTGATTGCGAATAGACTCGCGCCAATCGTTTTGGTCGAAGACATAGTCGCGAGCTTGCTTCGCAGCCCAGGCAAGATGCTCCTGGCTCTCAACCTGAAGCACCAAGTGTGGAGACGCGCCAGAACTGGCTTGGGGCTCCGGAATCGGTCGGAATCTGGTTGACTCGTTCGCTCCCACTAGAGTAGATGCCGGGTGCCGACGAGCAGGTCCAATCCTAGGATTGCGCGGGTCGGGCATCACAAACTGCGACCAGACCTCGGTCCTAACCCCAAGCATGATGCCACCCGGCACGGGAAGCCGCTCGGGGCTCTCGGCTGCCTTCCGAGCCGATGACGGATCAACGGTCGCGATCGCGAGGGCGCGCGCCGCGTCAGGATCCATGCCGAAGTTCTCGCTCAGCTTGTCCGCCCACTTTCGAGTGGCGGGCGCAAGAGCTGGAACGGGCAGAGCTTGGGGTGGTCGAGGCAGCACAGTCTCGACGTGAACTGGGATAACAGCGGTCTTCATCGGTTACTCCGATCTCGTAGTGTCCGGCCGTCTGGGCCTCAATCCAGACGATGAGTCCGAGGAGATCGGTTGATGGTCCGCTCTCCCCCTCGGTCTATCCCGGCCTGAGCTGGGCGTACCCGAGGCGGCATCAGATCGCTGTGACGCTCTCCCGAGGCGTGAGGGCCATTGTGGTGGCCAACGTTGCCGCCCGCCAGCCTGACTAGCTGGCACTGGATCGAGTCGACGATCTGTGTCGCTTCGACATGCTACCACAAGGGGTGACACCGAAGCCGGAATGCCCTACGTCGCTTGAGAGCTAAGGGTCCTCTGCCGCACCGCGCCCGGCCGCCGCTGTGGGCAACGCGGCCGATGGCGCAGCCGCCCGATACCATGGCAGGTACCGAAGCGATGCCTGTGCGGCGCCGAAGACTGATCCGAAGGCCACCATTTGTATTAGTAAGGATCGGCGTGTCTAGGAGTTGAGGGGAGTAGCGCCGATGAACCCACCCAGCGCGATCAGGGATGGGCAGATCTTGAGGGGTCGGGCGTTCAACGAACCCATGAAGGTCATCACCGTCCGAGCCAGCAGCGACGGTGACGTAGTAGTAGGGCTGGTCGGCCAGTCCACAAGCACGTTCCGCGAGGTGACGCTGGGCAAGGACGAGATCGCTGCTCTGGAGATTATTGACGCTACCCCGACGTTCGACGGTGACGGGCGGCATCTGCGGCTGGGCCTGGAGGCATACGCGCTGGGCATCGCCCACGAGTTCGACCCGTACTTCAGTCTCTCGATCTCGAACGTCGACGCGCTGCCGCACCAGCTTGAGGCGGTGTTCGAGCACTTTCTCAAGCTCCCCAGCGTGCGGTTCCTGCTGGCTGACGACGCTGGCGCGGGCAAGACGATCATGGCTGGCCTACTGATAAACGAACTCAAACTGCGGGGTCTGATCGAGCGGGTGCTGGTCGTGTGCCCGGCGAATCTCAGCTTCCAATGGCAGCGCGAGCTAAAGGAGAAGTTCCACGAGCAGTTCATGGTGCTCAAGGGCGGAGACGTGCGCGACCAGTTCGGGGTCAACCAGTGGCTCAGCCAGGATCAGGTGATCACGTCGCTGGACTTCGCCAAGCGCGAGGAGATAATGCCAGGGCTCGCCCAGGCTCAGTGGGATCTCGTGATCGTCGACGAGGCGCACCGCATGTCCGCGCGCGACGAGGCGCGCAAGAGCCAGCGTTACAAGCTCGGAGAGTTCCTGCGCGACAGCACCGACAACCTGCTGCTGTTGACTGCGACGCCGCATAAGGGCGATCCTGAGAATTTCACGCTGTTCTTGCAGTTGCTTGACCGGGATGCCTACGCGGATGTCACGTCGGTGCGGGAGGCGATGAGCCGGGGGGCAGCGCCGTTCTATCTGCGACGCACAAAGGAGGCCATGGTTTACTTCCCGGAGCGCCAGCCTGACGGGTCGTGGGCGGCGCGGCCCGTGTTCACGAATCGGGTGACCCACACGGCCGGCTTCATGATCGACGACGATGAGTTCGCCCTATACCGGGCAGTGAGCAAGTATGTGAAGCGCCAGAGCATGCGGGCCGCGGCCCGCGGCGATGACAGGCGGGCGCGCGCCGTGGGTTTCTTGATGTCTCTATATCAGCGGCGCCTTGCCTCCAGCACCCATGCATTGCGCCGGTCGCTCGAGAACCGCGCCAACCGGCTCGAGGACGGCCTCGATCAGGCCCGCGACCTGGTTCAGCAGGCGCCCCCGGGGCTTGATTGGGACGACCTCGAAGAACTCGAGGACGCCGAGCGCGAGAGGCTGGAGCGGATTCTCGAAGCGATCACACTTACGGGCAACGAGGCCGAGATACGCGAGGAGATCGGCGGGCTGCGCGATCTGGCGGTGCAAGCGCGCTCGGTCGAGGATTCCGGGGCCGAAGCCAAGTTGAGCAAGCTACGCAGCACCCTAGAGGAGCAGGGCTTCTTCAGCGACCACGCCAAGCAGTTACTGGTCTTTACCGAGTACCGCGACACGCTCAACTATCTGCTGGAGCGCCTCCGGGCCTGGGGGTTCCAGGCTGATTGCATCCACGGCAGCATGAGACCGGGTTCGCGCGACGAGCCAGGCACACGGCTGCACGCCGAACAGCAGTTCCGCGACGGGTCTACTCAGATCCTGGTGGCGACCGAGGCCGCCGGCGAGGGCATCAACTTGCAGTGCTGCCACATCCTGTTCAACTACGACATCCCGTGGAACCCCAACCGCCTGGAGCAGCGCATGGGGCGGATCCACCGCTACGGGCAGCGCTCCGACTGCATCATCTTTAACTTCGTCGCCGTCAACACGATCGAGGGCCGGGTGCTTGAGCGGCTGCTGACCAAGCTCCAGGAGATTCGCGACGCCCTCGACGACGACGCCGTGTTCAACGTGGTGGGTGAGGTGCTGCCCGCGGCCCAAATCGACCGGGTATTCCGCGACTTCTATGCGGGCGACCTCGGCGAGGAAGACCTTGAGGAGCGGCTCTTGCGAGATGTCGACGCGGACCGCTTCCGCGCCATCTGCCAGACCGCACTGGAGGGGTTGTCGACACGCCAGCTCAACCTCGACATGTTGAACGAGCGCAAAGCCCGCGCTCAGCAGCGGCGGGTGGTTCCCGAGCGGATCTCTCGCTTCATGTCCGAGAGTGCTGGCGTGGCCTCGTTGAGTCTCCAGCCAGTGAAGGGCTTGGCGCACACCTTCGACTCCGGGCGTACACCGGCTGCGCTGCGGCTCTACGAGCGCCAGCCGAACTGGTCCCTTCCAGCGCTGGCGACGCGCTACGGTCGGGTATCCACCGACCGCGAGACGGCTGAGAAGCGCAACCTGGAATGGGTGACGCCCAGACATCCGCTCTTCGAGGCCCTCCGCCGCCACAGCCACGACATCGGGCAGAAGGCCTTCGGCGCCGGTGCATGCTTCTACTCACTGGAGCGGTCGACACCGGCGAGGCTCGACTTCTACCGCTCCCAGGTTGTCGACGGCCTCGGGCAAGTCATCCATGAGCGTTTGTTCGCCGTCGAGTTGGCCGAGGGGGCTGACCCGCAACTGCGCGACCAGGGCGTCATCGGCAACCTCACGCTGGCGCCCGCGTCAGACACCCTGCCTGCCGCGGCGTCGCTACCCGAGCGCGGCGACTGGCTGCGCGAGCAGGTGCTCATGCCGTTTCTCGACGAGGTGCGGGCCGAGCGCCTGCCCTACATCGAGAGGGTCGCTGCCCATGTCGACGTAGCGCTGGAGGCGGTACTGCTGCGCGCTGACCAGGAGATCGGCCGCGCCAGCGAGGAGGTGGACCAGCAA
>VXLV01000153.1 GCA_009841405.1 Chloroflexota bacterium
GGGGAGAAAAGCCGCGAGTTGTCTGGGTTGAAGCCGCCGGTCTCATTTCATTCTTGAAACTGCCGAGAAAACAGAGCCTCGCCCGGGTGCAATTCGCCAATTACTTCAAAATCATTTTGCATTCGGGCAATCATCCGGCAAAATATCACTCTGAGACCTCGGTGTCCTCGGTGGTCAATATAAGAAAAGGCGATTCTAATGAGCGAAACAAGCAAACGCAGCCAAGACTTCTTCAGCGCCGAGGGAGTCGCCGGCCTCATCCGCCGCGCCTTCACCACCTCGATGGGCTTTGAGCCCGCCGATATGTCCCGCCCGCTCATAGGCATCTGCAACACCTACAGCGAGCTCAACCATTGCAACAGCCACCTGCGCGCCGTTTGCGAAGCGGTCAAACGCGGCGTGCTGCAAGCGGGCGGCTTCCCGCTGGAATTCCCCACCATCTCCCTGGGCGAGGTCTACCTCAGCCCCACCTCTATGCTCTGCCGAAACCTGGCGGCGATGGACACCGAAGAGATGATCCGGGGCAATCCCCTGGCCGGCGTCGTCCTGCTGACCAACTGCGACAAAACCACGCCCGCTGCGCTGATGGGCGCCGCCAGCGCCGACCTGCCGACTATCATGGTCAGCGGCGGCCCCATGCTCAACGGCCACTTCCAGGGCGAGATCCTGGGCGCCTGCACCGACTGCCGGCGTTACACCGCCGAATACCAGGCCGGCACAATCAGCGCCGAGACCTACAAAGGCGTCGAGAAGAACCTGGTGCGCAGCGCCGGCCACTGCATGGTCATGGGCACCGCCTCCACCATGAACTCGCTGATGGAAGCGCTGGGCATGGCGCTGCCGGGCAATGGCGCCACGCCCGCCTCCGACTCGCGGCGTCTGCAATTGGCCCAGGCCGCCGGCCGACAAATCGTCCGCCTGGTCGAGGCTGATATCCGCCCCTCACAGATCCTGACCGCCGAAGCCTTCGACAACGCCATCACCCTGCTCAACGCCGTCGGCGGCAGCACCAACGCCATCGTGCACCTGCCCGCGATAGCCGGCCGCATCGGCGTCGACCTGCCACTCGCGCGCTTCGATGAGATCAGCCGCCGCACGCCGCTGATCGCCAATATGCGCCCGACCGGCGAATACCAGATGGAAGACCTCTTCTACGCCGGCGGCATCCCGGCCGTGCTGAAACAACTGCTGCCGCTGCTGCATGGCGACGCCCTCACCGTAACCGGCCGCTCGCTGGCGGAGAATGTCGCTGATGCCGCCGTCAGCAACCCCGACATCATCCGCTCGCTGGACGAACCGCTCCAGCCCGAAGGCGGCTTGAGCATCCTGCGCGGCAACCTGGCGCCCGACGGCGCGGTCATCAAACACGCCGCCGCCACGCCCGCGCTCTGCCAGCACCGCGGCCCGGCGCTCGTCTTCAAAGACTCCGCCGATGTCGCCGCGCGGCTCAACGATCCCGCGCTTGATGTGACGCCCGATCACGTGCTGGTGCTGCAAAACGCCGGGCCAATCGGTGGGCCCGGCATGCCCGAAATCGGCAACCTGCCCATCCCGCAGAAGCTGCTCAAGCAGGGCGTGCGCGACATGGTGCGCATCTCCGACGGCCGCATGAGCGGCACCTCTTACGGCGCGATCGTCTTGCATATCGCGCCCGAAGCGGCGCTCGGCGGCCCCTTGGCCCTCGTTCGCGATGGCGATGAGATCGAGCTGAATGTGGCCGATCGGCGTTTGCAGCTGCACGTCAGCGGTGCGGAATTGGCGGAGAGACGGGCGGAGTGGTCGCCGCCGCCGCCGGCTTACCAGCGCGGCTACGGCCAACTCTATCTGCGCAGCGTCAACCAGGCGCCGCTGGGCTGCGACTTTGATTTTCTGCGCGGCCGCGAAACGGCCGGTCCCGTCTGGCAGCCGAAGTTCTAGTTGGGGAAGAGTTTCTGCAGATCCAGTGTGAAGCCGGGCAACACGGGTTCGCCGGTTAGGCTGCCGTCACGCGCGATAAACTCGCTCGCTGCCTCGCCATCGGCATCCGCGCGCCAGACCTCGACGCCAGCCCGCTCCGGCAAGACGAGCCACACGAGTTCGGTACCATTCGCGAGGTAAACCGCCGCCTTGCGCCGCAACTCGGCCAAGGTGTTGCTGGGAGACTGAATCACCACCGCCAAGTCGGGCATACGCGCTACAAATTTGTCGTGGGTGTCAGCCGGCGCAGCCTGCTTGCGGACGAAGGCCACATCGGGCGCGAGCAAGGTATGACGAACGTCAGCGGGATAATAGCCGACTGCGCCGGTAACTTCGCCCAAATCATGTTCTTCGGCGTAGACCAACAGGTAGTGCCCGATGAGAATTTCAAGTCGTCCATGCCTGTATCCCGGTGGCATATTCCAAAATAGCTCCCCGTCAATGAGATAAAAGTGCTTTTGTTCATTTTCCGGCAGCTGCGCCAGCCGCCATACATCGTCAACCGTGTACAACTTTTCCTTAATCGCCATCCTCGCCTCGTGGAAGTCGCCTGTCTGACAAGATTATACCGCAGTCCTCGCCACTATGGAGAAGGTACACGAATGCCGACAGTACTGAAAACTAAGCGCCGCTGGGCTGCGACTCTGATTTTCTGCGCGGGCGGGATTCCGCCGGCCCGGTCTGGCAGCTGAAGTCTTACAGTTGTAGGTCAAGATTGGTTTTGACGCCGTCAACTTCCCAGTCAACGTAATTGAAGCCATTATGATGCATATCAACATATTGACGCGTCAGCGGATGAAGGTTGTAAAACGCTCTGCCTAAGAGGTCTTCTCGCTTGCGGCTATCTAAACCGTCCCACCAAGCAGGTCGGAAAAAGACGTTTGCAATATGATTGAATAGAAATCGTACAATGGCGTTTGGAATGTCATGCTGTGGTAGTGACAAAATGGACTTGATGAACGTTTCATTCGCATCCCTATGTCCATACCACGCAAACAGAGCTACCCCTTGTCCTGCGCCATAGGGCAAAAGCGACAATGTGATGCCGTCAAGGGGTCCCATCTGGTTTTGGTGTTGGAGATAAAGCGCGCGGATGTCGAAAATGGGACTGATTCTGCCGCTCGAAAGTATGTCCGGAATTCGATCGAATATGAACGCATAGAAGTACGTGTCGCTATAGTCATTTCTCAGAAACGCCTGTTTCATCTCAGCGAGTGTTTCCATGTCTTTTGTTGTTGGGCTGGCGCCTTGCTGCTGATTTTCGATATGTTCCAGCATTTGCTTAGTGCCAGGATCTTGGACATCACCCTCTAGATTCTTCGACAAGTTAATCGCGCTGAATCTCATTTTCGCATATAGGCTTAGTGATAGAGCGCGGTATGCCAAGAGAAACGCGTGCCGTCTATCAAGTTGAATGGAATCGACTTCAACAGGCTGAAATAACTCACTGTGGTGAGCATCGCAGAATCCATGGAATAGCGAGACCTTTCTTATGCTAACCTTCTTCATGCTTGCAAAAACGTCCTCTGCGACAGAATCGACTTTCGGCGTGTAAACACGATTATCCGAACCCGCTATATGTCTTAGCAACGCTTTCTGAACGGGGCGCGCTCCGATGATGCCACCCGAGCAATGCTTGGGCGCTTCCGGGTGCAAACACTCGCCATGGTTGCGCCTCGCATCCAGCATTATTTCTTTGATCGTTTGTGCTAGACGCAATTCCTGCTGATCGGGATGCATTGCCGCCTCGTACTTTCACGTTGTAGTACAACTCACTCGTCACTTATACGTATGAGCCAATCGCAAAGTTGCGAATGGAAGCAAGCGTCTGCGGCTGAAAGGCGCGTGGCGTGGATATCGCCTTTGGCATTGCCGAAGCAGCGGGAAGGTAAGGCGTCTTTCTCAGTACGCTTTACTTCAATACGGCGAATCAGACAAACCGACCATACCCAAAAGCCGCCAGCAACCGCGGCCGCTCCCCGCTCAGCGCCCACGCCGCCAGCAGCCGCGCGACCGCCGGCGCAATCGCCCAGCCATGACCCGACCAGCCCACACCCACCAGCATATTGTCCGCGCCCGGCAGCCTGTCGATGATGGGAATCCCGTCGGCGCAAACCATCTCGGCGCGGTCGGTGTAGACCTCGTCCACCGGCAGATCCGCCAGCGCCGGAAACACCGCGACCGCCTCCCGCCGATTGCCCTCGACCTGCTCCGCCACCGGCTCGCCGCGCCCAGTCGTCTCATCCCAACGCCCGCGCCAGCCGCCCGAAACCATGACCCGCCCGTCGGGCAGCGGCTTGATCGCCAGCGTGCGATGCGCGTGCCCGATGAGCCGGGTCATAGGCGGCGGGATGTCCGCCCGCAGCGCCATCACCTGTGGCAGCATCCGCCAAATCGGCAGCGTCAGACCGAGATGCTCGGCGACAAATCCGCCGGCATGCGCGTTTGACAGCAAGAAGACCTGCTCGCCGACCGGCACATCGACCAGTTCGCCGTTAATCTCGGCGCTGAGGCTGACGACCCGCTCCCCCCGCCGCGCCATGCCGTTGACGCGCGCGTTCTCGTGTATGATCGCGCCTTGCGCACGCGCCGCCTGCGCCATTGAGCGCGTGGTCGCCGTGTGGTCGGCGACGCCGTCTTTGGGGCAGTAAATCGCCGCGATCACCTTTTCGCTGAGCCCGGGCTCCAGTTCGCGCGTTTGCGCCGCGTCCAGCAGCCGCGACTCAATACCCTGCTGATTCTGCAGCCAGACTTGCGCCGGCGCTGCCGCCAGGTCTTCGTCGCGCTCGATCAGCTGCAAGTGTCCCAAGCGCCGATAGCCGGTGAAACCGCCGATCTCGTCCTGCAGCGCCAACCAGATGTCGTAAGCCAGCCGCATCAGCGGGAGCTCGCGGACATCGCGTCCGTTGGCGCGCACGCCGCGCTCGCCCAAGCCGCCGGAGGCGCCGCTGGCGATCGACCGCGCTTCCAGCAACAGCACTTCCGCGCCGCGCGTCGCCAGCTCCCTGGCGACCGCGCAGCCGTAAATTCCCCCGCCGATGATGACATAATCCGCCATAAGCTGAGTCCTTTACGCTCGTGCGCTCGTTACTTGGATTTTAACCACAGAGATCACAGAGAGCACAGAGGGGTGTCGGGCAGCGCCAACTGTGATGTGTCAGAAAGACGCCGCCCGCGGCATAGGCGCTCAGGAATCACCACAGCATTTAGCAGTAGTTGAAGACCCTCCCTCCTTGTGGAGGAGGGGTTTGGGGTGGGGGGTTATTCATCCAACTCCCCATCCGCCAGCCCGGCCGGCAGCGCCGCCGGCTGCTCCACCGTGCTGCCGATCTCGACCCGCCGCCCTTGCGCCGCCGACTCCTCCAGCGACAGCATGATATCCAGCACGTGAAACGCCAGCTCGCCGTTGGCGCGATGCGGCCGCCCCGATTGGATCGCGTAAGCCATGTCCGCGACGCCCGCGCCGCGCCCGACCGATGTGGAATGCGCCTTCGGGACATCGGCCCAATCGCCCGCGCCGCCGCGGACCGCGCGCACAACGCCGTCAAAATTGTTGGGGTCGGGCACGCTCAGCGAGCCGTCTTCGCCGTGGACTTCGATCCAGGGCAGGTGATGCCCCCAGACATCAAAGCTGGTGATGACGCTGGCGATGGCGCCGCTCGCGAATTCCAGCGTGCCGGCGATATGCGTGTTGACCTCGACCGGCAGCCGCTGGCCCATCAGCGCCTCGCTGGTGGCCACGCGCTCCGCGAAAGTCATGCGCGCCGAGGCGGCGACCCGCGCCACCGGGCCCATCAGATTGACCAGCGCCGTCAGGTAATAGGGCCCCATGTCGAAGAGCGGTCCCGCGCCTTTCTGATAGAAGATACCCGGGTTGGGGTGCCAGGCTTCCGGCCCGTGCGCCATGAAGAATGCGGTCGCGGCCACCGGCGCCCCGATGAGGCCGTCGTCGATGGCTTTGCGCGCGGTCTGCAAGCCGCCGCCGAGGAAAGTGTCCGGCGCGCAACCCAGGCGCAAGCCCGCCGCCGCCGCTGCCTGAACCAGGCCCTCGCCATCCCCGCGGTCAATCGCCAGCGGCTTTTCGCTGTAAGCGTGTTTGCCTGCGCTGATGATTCTCTGTGAAATCTCGGCGTGCGCCGCCGGGATCGTCAGGTTGACCACGATGTCGATGTCGGCGCGCGCCAGCAATTCGTCCACTCTACAGGCGGCGATGCCATGCTCGGCCGCGAAGGCGGCGGCGCGATCAGCCAGGATATCGGCGCAGGCGACGATCTTGATCACGTCGTATGGCGCGCAGCCGCGGATATATGCCGGCGCGATATTGCCGACGCCGATGAGTCCAACATTCAATCTCTGCACGGTAGCTCCTTCTGTCAGATGCCGCTTGCAAATGGGCGACTCACAGAGTCGCCCCTACATTTCACACAATTTCGTTGTGTTAGTAGTTCCATGTTAGTCATGAGAAGTCTCAGCTATAACCCCCATCCCCCGGCCCCTTCCTGCCATCTCTATGGCAGGCATCCCAAAATGAGGGAAGGGGAGAAAAGGCGCGAATATGCTTCGCGTAAGCCCCCTCCCTCTTTATGGGGGAGGGG
>VXLV01000012.1 GCA_009841405.1 Chloroflexota bacterium
TTTATCCCGTCTATGGCAAAAATACCAAAATTGTGCTTTACTCCCCGCCCCCACCCCCCAAACCCCCAAACTCGTTGGGGGCGTCCTTTGGCGGCCCCTCTCCCGCCTTCTGTGTACTCGGTGTACTCGGTGGTTTGAATTCTCTGTGCCTCAGTGCCCCTCTGGCCAAAGATCTCTGTACCCTTCGCGCTAGAACCTTCGCCACCCATTCCCGCCCAACTCAACGCAATTGTCGACTATAATGATAACTGTATAGACGAATCCACTCACACCATGACAACATTCCCAAGCTACGAGCTGGGCGACTTTAAATTCCGGCCCGGCCGACCTCGTCCCTTCGGCGCAACCGTCGTGCCCGACGGGGTCAACTTCTCGATTTTTTCTTGCCACGCCACTTCATGCAGCCTGGTGCTCTTCAATAAAGGCGCCGAGACGCCGCTCATCGAGATTCCCTTCCTCGAATCCTTTCGCACCGGCGATGTCTACGCCATGACCGTCATCGGTCTGGACCCGGCCGAGATCGAATACGGCTTTCGCCTCGACGGCCCTTACGAGCCCGCGGCCGGCCACCGCTTCGACGCCCAGCAAATCCTGCTCGACCCCTACGCCAAAGCCATCGGCGGTCTCGATAACTGGGCGCAGTCAGGCAACCGCAACGGCATCTATCCTTATCGCGCCCGCCCCTGCCTCGACGACTTCGATTGGGAAGGCGACCAGCAGTTGAACTTCCCCCTGGAAGACCTCGTCATCTACGAAATGCACGTCCGCGGCTTCACCGCCGATTGCTCATCCGCCGCCACAGCCCCCGGCACATTCGCTGGCATCATCGAGAAGATTCCCTACCTGTTGGAGCTTGGCGTCAATTGCATCGAGCTGATGCCGGTCTTTGAATTCGATGAACTCGACAACGACAATGTTCATCCCGACACCGGCGAGCCGCTGCAGAACTACTGGGGTTACAACCCAGTCGGCTTCTTCGCGCCAAAAGCCGCTTACGCCGCCGGCGCGCAACCGGCGCATGAACTGAAGCAGTTGGTCAAGACCTGTCACCAGCATGGTATCGAAGTCTGGCTGGATGTGGTGCTCAACCACACCGCCGAGGGCAACGAAGACGGCCCGACCATCTCCTATCGCGGCATTGACAACAGCATCTATTACCTGCTCAAACCCGACGGCAGCTACCAAAATTTCAGCGGCACCGGCAATACATTCAACTGCAATCATCCCATCGTGCGCGTCGTCTTGCTGGATTGTCTGCGCTATTGGGTGAGCGAATTCCACATCGACGGTTTCCGCTTCGATCTCGCCGCCAGCATGGGCCGCGACCCGGCCGGCGAACCCGATCCCAATCCGCCCCTGCTGGAAGTGCTGGCTTATGACCCGATTCTCGCCCACACCAAGTTGATCGCCGAAGCCTGGGACGCTGGCGGCCTCTACCAAGTCGGCAGCTTCCCCGCCTATGGCCGCTGGGCGGAATGGAACGGGCGCTTCCGCGATGACGTGCGCCGCTTCGTCAAGGGCGATGCCGGTCTGGTCGGCGCGATGGCGGCGCGCATCCAGGGCTCGCCCGATATCTATGGCGACCGCGGGCCGCGCGCTTCGGTCAACTTCATCACCGCCCACGATGGCTTCACCCTGCGCGATCTCGTCTCTTACAATCAGAAGCGCAACCTGGCCAATGGCGAAGACAACCGCGACGGCGCGGACGAGAATTTCAGCTGGAATTGCGGCTGGGAGGGCGATACTGGCGACCCCGCCATCAATCAACTGCGCGAGCGCCAGATGAAGAATTTCCTCAGCATTCTCATGGTCAGCCAGGGCGTGCCTATGCTCCTGATGGGCGACGAGACTGGCCAAAGCAAGGACGGCAACAACAACAGCTACTGCCACGACAGCCCGCTGAATTACTTCGACTGGCAGCGCCCCCAAACGCAATCCGGCCTGCTTCGCTTCGTCCGCAATCTCATCCAGTTTCGCGCCGCGCATCCGGTCCTGCGCCGGCGAGACTATTTGAAACATCAAGCCCGCGCCGACGGCAACGGCCAACTGCGCGACAGCATCTCCTTCCACGGCCAGCAGACCTGGGCGCCGGATTGGTCGCGCGAAAGCCGGCAATTGGCCGCGCTCTTCTGCGGCTCGGCCAGCCGCGAAAGCGACCTGCCGCAGGACGTCGTCTATCTGATTCTGAACGCGCACTGGGAGACGGCCGCTTTCGAATTGCCGCGCATGCCCGGCAACATCGCCTGGCATGTCGCCGTTAATACCAGCATGCCGCCGCCGCACGACAGCTATCCTCCCGGCGCCGAAGTCGTCCTGGAAGACCAGACAGAAATGATCGTCGGCGCCCGCTCCGTCGCCATCCTCGTCGGCCGCTGATTCGCGCTCGCTTTGCCTTCTTCCCGCTGTGGCAAACAATCTCTGTGCTCTCTGTGATCTCTGTGGTTAAATCAAATTCATGTTCCTCGACACCCTCGCCGACCACTGCCGCAATCAGCCCGATAAAACCGCGCTGCAATTCCTCGACGGCCAGCCGGTCGCCTACGGCCAGCTTGAGGTTGCGGTCAATCGCACAGCTAACTACCTGCTCTCGCTCGGCATCCAGCCCGGCGACCGAATCGCCGTCCAGCTCCCCAAGTGCCTGCCCTTCATCTATTTTCACCTGGCGACCTTGCAGATCGGCGCAATCTTCCTGCCGCTCAACCCCGCCTACCCGACAGCCGAGCTGCGTTATTTCCTGGCGGATTCCGCGGCACGCCTGCTGATCGCCGATGCCGCCGACCAGGCCAGGCTCGACGGCTTGACCGAAAGCCTGCCCGATCATCAGAAGACAATCTACATCCACAAGCCGCAGGAAAGCGGCGCAACATGGCTCAAAGACCGCTCTGCGCTACGCGACTACCCCTTGCCCGCCGACCCCGACCAAACGGCGATGATGCTCTACACCAGCGGCACCACCAGCCGCCCCAAAGGCGCGCAAATCACGCATGGCAACTTGACCGCAAACATCGTTTCCCTGCATCAAGCCTGGGGCTGGCGCGCCGATGATGTCCTGCTGCACGCGCTGCCCGTCTTTCACGTGCATGGACTGGTCGTCGCCTTGCATGGCGCGCTGCACGCGGGCGCCACCGCCATCCTGTGCCCGGCCTTTGACGCGCCTACAGCCCTGGATCTGCTTCGCTCGCGGCGCTTCTCGGTCTTCATGGGCGTGCCGACCATGCACCGCCGCCTGTACCAGCTTGCCGCCGGCCGCCGCATCGACCTCAGCCACATGCGCCTGATGACCTCCGGCTCCGACCGGCTGCCCGATGACCTCTTCTTCGGCTACCAGGAGGCCTTCAACGTGACCCTGCTGGAGCGCTACGGCATGACCGAGACCGGCATGAACCTGTCCAATCCGCTGCATGGCGAGCGGCGCGTTGGCGCGGTCGGAATGCCCCTGCCCGGCGTCTCCGCGCGCATCGTCGACCCCGATACCGAGGCGCCTTTGCCCGATGGCGAAATCGGCGAGGTCCAGATAAAAGGCGCGCATGTCTTCAAGGGCTACTGGCGGCAGCCGGAGAAGACCGCCGACGCCTTCAGCGCCGACGGCTGGCTGCGAACCGGCGACTTGGGCCTGCGCGAGCCCGACGGCTACTTCACGCTCAAGGGCCGCGCCAAAGATCTGATCATCACGGGCGGCCTCAATGTCTACCCGCCCGAGGTTGAGCTGGCGCTGATGGAGCACCCGGCGGTGGCGGCCTGCGCCGTGATCGGTTGCCCCGATGCCGAATGGGGCGAACTCGTCGTCGCGGCGATCATCCGGCGCGATGGCGCGCTTGCTGAGGCCGCAGGCATCAGCGCCTTCTGCCGCGAGCGCTTGGCCACCTACAAAGTGCCGCGGCGCGTAGTCTTCGTCAAAGAACTTCCGTCAAATGCGCTTGGCAAGGTTCAGAAGGCCAAGCTGCGCGAGGCGTTGTGCGGCTGATTGCCGATGTTTTGAGTTCGCCCGGAAAACCGCTACAATAGTTGCGTCAGCAGTGGTGCTGAAAGGCGCACACCCCATGGAAGTCAAAGAACGAGTCATCTCCGCCGAGCGCTTCTTCGAGTTGATGGAGCAGCCCGAATATCTCGACCGCGTCATCGAACTCGTCGAAGGAGAACTCCTCGAGATGTCAAAGCCGACAAGAATCCATGGCATCGTTTTAGCCAATCTTGCGGCGGAAATCGTCAACTTCGTAAAGCGCAGAGGCCTCGGCGAAGTGAATGCGGGCGACACCGGCTTCATCCTCGAACGGGGCGAATTCGAAAAGGACACGGTGCGCGGACTCGATATTGCCTTCGTAAGCAACTCAAGAGTATCTGACGCGCCAGACTTCAAGTTATACGAACTAGGACCAGATCTCGCCGTCGAAATCATCTCGCCCAGCAACACGGCCAGTGACATCCACCTCAAAGTTACGCAACTGCTCAATGCCGGTACGCGCCTCGTCTGGCTGGTCTATCCGGAGAACCGCACGGTGAAAGTACATACTTCAAATGGCGCAGTCACCCTGTCCGAAACGGATACCCTGTCCGGCGGCGATGTCCTGCCCGGCTTCTCGCTACCCGTCGGCGAGATTTTCCCGAGTGGATGACGAGCCGACAAAGTAATCAAAATCATAAAAGGGCGACTCACAGAGTCGCCCCTACATTTTGTGTCTGGCTGATGATTTCCCTATTGCTTGCCATTCCCGCCATTGGCGCGGGCGCACCGCGCCGGGCGCTTGCGCGGCAGACTCACTCCGCTTTGATGACTTCCGCTTCCGCTCGTGTTGTCCGAGCACAGTCACGCGCCTGCTCCCGGGGCAGCGGGTCTGGCACAGGAACGCCATGTTTCAGTAGAAAGTAGATGTAATATTCGCACACGGTCTTCAGCGCCTCTATCGCACTCTCCGCTGAATTCCCCTGCGCGCAGCAAGAAGGCATTTCAGGCACAAACGCGACCCAGATAACATTCCCGTTTACATCATCTTCTCGCTCAAAGCCCACTTGATAGCCGCGATCCGCTAACGCGACAGCCTTGTCAAGCAGTTCCTGGTTCATACTTCTTTACGAACCCAGCCTGTCACAATACGCGTACAACATCGCGTCTAGACCAGTTACGCTAGAGTACCGCATCCGCGCCTTTGGCGACGCTCCCCCTCTCCCCTTGTGGGAGAGGGGGCCGGGGGGTGAGGGTGTAGTGGTCCCGAAAAACTGGACACCAAGTAGAGAGAGTATACTGGTGTTTCAGCATGAGGGGAGACCACGATGGGAAAGGCGCGTAAGTTCAGTCCGGAGTTCAAGGCCCGGGTTGTGTTGGAGATTGTGTCCGGCAACAAGAGCTTGGCTGAGTTGAGCCGGCAGTATCAGATCAAGAACACGGTATTGTCCCGTTGGAAGGCGCAGTTTTTGGCTGGCGCGCCCGGGATATTCGAGTTGGGACGTCCGGCTGAGGAGAAGCGGCTGCGTGAGCGCATCGCGGACTTGGAGCGTTTGGCGGGCAAGCAAGCTCTGCAACTGGAAATTGCAAAAAAAGCCAGTCGCTACTTGAAATCTCTGCCGCCCGAAAGCGAGAGCTAGTGCGCAGCTTGAGCAAGGAGTACACGGTGAAGGATTGTTGCGCAGTCCTGGGACTGGCGCGCAGCAGCTATTATCATCAGGCTAAAGTGTGCGATGAGCGCGCGCTGCGGGACGCGATAGAGGATATCGCTGGGCGCCGCGCAATCTATGGCAGCCGGCGGATAAAGGCGGAACTGGAACGCGCGCCCTATGAGATGGCGGTAGGTCGGCAACGGGTACGGCGCTTGATGCGCGAGATGAATCTGGTGGTCAAACCCAAGCGCCGGCGGGTCAATACAACGGACAGCCGGCACGGTCATCGCCGTTTTCCTAATCTCGTGCGGGGCGTCAAGGCGAGCCGGCCGGATCAGATCTGGGTAGCCGACATCACCTATGTACGCTTGCGTGCAGACGATGTCTATCTGGCTGTCATCATGGATCAGTTCACCCGGTCAGTTCGCGGGCATAACCTGAGCTGGTCATTAGGCCAGGAATTAGTGCTGCTGCCGCTCCAGCAAGCTCTACAGCGATACCCGGCGCCGGACATTCATCACTCCGACCAAGGCACACAGTACACGTCAAAAGCCTACGTCGAGCGACTGCAGCAGGAGGGCACGCAGATCAGCATGGCAGCCGTTGGCGCGCCACACGAAAATGGCTACGCCGAGCGGCTAATCCGCACCATCAAGGAGGAGGAAGTGTACTTGAGCGATTACGCCAACATGGCCGACGCTCGCCAGCAAATCGGACACTTCATCGAAGTAGTCTATCGGCGCGAGCGCATTCACAGCGCCTTGGACTACCAGACGCCGGCAGAAGTCGAGGCAGGGTGGCAGCACAACCCTCCCTCAACATACTGATTTTCGTGTCCAATAAATTAGGACCACTACAGGG
>VXLV01000104.1 GCA_009841405.1 Chloroflexota bacterium
GCATTACATGCATCGTCATTGTGATGCGATTTCCCTGGATGGCGAGGGGGGTTGACGTGGCGCGGTCTTGCCGCGAAATCGGCGCTATGCCACAATGCAAGTGGAGTTGCCGCTGTTTGGCATTGGCCTGGATGCTATGGATTTACGCTTTCGCTTGCTGCTGTTGACATTGGTGGGGTTGATCGCGGTCGCGGTCTGGACCTTTCCCAGCTGGCGCGTGTATTTCCGTCAGCGTGGGGAGAATGACGCGTTCCCCGGCCTGGACATTGACCTGCAGGACGAGTTTCTGGCGCTGCCCCGTGCGAAGCGCGAGGCCCTTCTCGACCTGCGCGAGCGCAGCCCGAATATGGCGCTGGATATGGTGCTTGTCAACATTGCTGAGGACAAGCTGGCGCCCCGCGATGACAGCGCCGAGGCAATCAAGGCGGCGCGCGCGCTGGTCAGCGGCGAATTTCAGGAGCTGAACGCGCTGTACTGGGGCGCGGGCCGGGCGACCGTATACGAACTGCCGGACGGCCGGCGCATCCTGCGCTTTGAAGACTTCATTTCGGCGCCAGGCAGCAATACCCGCGTTTACCTGGCGCGCGATCCACAGCCGCTCAGCGCGCTGCAATTGGAAGGCGCCTCGCTCGACCTCGGGCGGCTTAAAGGCAACGTCGGCGATCAGAACTATTTCCTGCCCGATGATCACGATTTAAGCGTGTACCAATCTGCAGTGGTCTTCTGCGTACGTTTCAATACGACCATAACTGTAGCGCGTCTGCGCTAGCGCCGGGATCGCCGCTGATGCGCAAACGAGCAGTTCTCCTTCTGTCGCTACTGTGCTGCGCCTGCATGCTTGCGGGCGTCATCGCGCCGACTACCAGCTGGGCTATCGGCAAGCCAACGCCGACGCCCGCCCCGACCGCCCTGCCAGAGGACTTCGACATCGACCTGGTCTTGGAGGACCTGCTGAGGCTGCTTGAAGAACAAGCTTACGATCAAACGATCGCGCTGGCGGACGGCATCCTGCAATCCGAAGAGGAATC
Source organism: Chloroflexota bacterium (assembly GCA_009841405.1). GTDB lineage: Bacteria > Chloroflexota > Anaerolineae > Aggregatilineales > Phototrophicaceae > UBA6055. The sequence continues at coordinate 1,029 of VXLV01000104.1, forward strand.
CTGGAAGGCTCTCTATTACCGTGGTTTCGCCTACGAACGGCTTGACAAGCTCGACGAAGCGCTGCGTGATTACGACGCCGTTCTGCAAATTCGACCCTGGGACAGCGGCTTCTGGCGACTGCGCGGCGAGTTGGTCTTGAAGCAGAGCGACCCGCGGCAAGCTCTCAGCGACTTCAAGCGCTCGCTATTCTACAATCCGCGCGCGCAGCAAACCTACCTCAGCCTGGCGAAATTGCACGAACGGGATGTGAACCCGGCCATCCGCGACCTGTACACAGCTATCGCCCGGGCGCGCCGCGAGCATGCGCAAGGGGCTGGCAGCCGCGCCATCGATACGCTCACAGAGGCGATCGAGTCATTCGAGCGCGGTTCGCGGCCGGCCGAGCTAGGCTACGCCTATTACACGCGCGCCACCGTCTTGTTGAGCGAGGAGAAAGAGGACGAGGCCCTGGAAGACCTGACGCTGGCGCTCGAACTGCAGCCGGATATGCAAGACTACTATCTGGCGCGCGGCATCATATACGCCGAGAGCGAGCGCACTCAACTGGCCGGCGCCGACTTCCACCAGCGCATGAACCGGCTGGAGCGCGATTCCCTTGAGCTGGACATCGCGCTGGGCGAAGACGTCGCAGTCGAGATGGCGCAGGGTTTGGTGGCGCGCCTTCGTTTCGCCGGCGAGGCGGGACAGCGCGTCACGATTGCGGCGAGGGATTTCCTGGGCGCGGGCGTCGATCCGTTGCTGGCGCTGCTAGGGGTCGACAGCCTTCCGCTGGCGGGCGACGATGACGGCGGCGGCGAATTGGACGCGCTGATCAAAGGCTACGAATTGCCGGCGGACGGGCTGTATACCGCCTTGCTCAGCCATGCCAACGGCGGTTACGAGGGTGTGATTCGCGTCAGCCTGCGCTGAAAGCAAATGCGCTGGCCCGAGAAGATGAGTCAGGAAACCACAAGACACCCAGATGTTTTCCTTAGTGCTGCTGCCGTTAGGCCCTGACACGGTTCGGAATTTTCTGCCGCAAGGGGCCCGACTCATCATCACGAGCCAGCACAGCGCGAGTATAGTGCTTGCGCGGATTCACGTCAATATGCCGTGACGCCGCGCCGATACCGCTACTGAGGCGCTGCAACATGTGGATGTAGGGGCTAGCCATGGGCTCGCCCGCTGCCGAGCCGCCCACGACTGTTGCGCGATAGGGTCGCCTTCGCCATAATATCAGCCACATTCAAGCAGCGGAGGCATGGCTCATGTCCGAAGACATCCGATTCGATTTGCCGCAAAGCGCGATCCCCAGCCACTGGTATAACGTGCAGGCGGACTTGCCGCGGCCGCTGCCGCCGGTGCTGCATCCGGGCACGCATCAGCCGGTCGGGCCGGACGATTTGGCGCCGCTCTTCCCCATGCAGCTGATCATGCAAGAAGTTAGCCAGGAGCGCTGGATCGCGATACCGGACGAAGTGCGCGAGATCTACAAGCTGTGGCGGCCCACGCCATTGCTGCGAGCGCGCCGGCTGGAGAAGGCGCTGGATACGCCGGCGCACATTTATTACAAGTACGAAGGCGTCTCGCCATCCGGCAGTCACAAGCTCAACACGGCCACGGCGCAAGCCTTTTACAACAAGCAGGAGGGCATCAACGGGCTGACGACCGAGACGGGCGCCGGGCAATGGGGCACGGCTTTGGCGCAGGCTTGCAGCTTCTTCGATATGGAATGCGTCGTCTACATGGTGCGCATCAGCTATGAGCAAAAACCCTATCGGCGCGCGATCATGCAGAGCTTCGGCGCCAGCGTCACCGCCAGCCCCAGCGATTCCACCAACGCCGGCCGCGCCATCCTGGAGCAGGACGCAGACAGCACCGGCTCGCTTGGCATCGCCATCAGCGAAGCGGTCGAAGTCGCCGCTACCAGCGGCGGCAAATACAAATACTCGCTCGGCAGCGTGCTGAATCACGTCTTGATGCACCAGACCGTGATCGGCCAGGAGGCGCTGGCGCAGATGGAAGTGGCGGGCGAATACCCCGATGTTGTCGTAGGCCCCACCGGCGGCGGCAGCAACTTCGCCGGCATCGCCCTGCCCTTCTTGCATCAGAACCTGACGGCCGGTAAGGCGACGAAGTTGCTCGGCGTCGAGCCCGCAGCTTGCCCGAGCTTGACGCGCGGCGTGTACGCCTACGACTTTGGCGACACCATCGGGATGACCCCCTTGGTGAAGATGTATACGCTCGGTCATGGCTTTGTGCCGCCGCCGCTGCACGCCGGTGGCTTGCGCTATCACGGCATGGCCTCGATCATTTGCGAACTGTGGGACCAAGACCTGCTGTCCATGCACGCGATCCCGCAGATGGAGACCTTTGCGGCGGCGATCACCTTCGCCAAGGCCGAAGGCATCATTGCGGCGCCGGAAGCCGCTCACGGCATCGCCGGGGCGATACGGGAAGCGCTGGAAGCGAAAGAAGCCGGCGACGAGCGCGTCATACTCTTTAATCTCTGCGGGCACGGCCACTTCGACATGAGCGCCTACGACGCCTATCTGGGCGGGCAACTGTCGGACTATGAATACCCGCAAGCCGATATCGACCGCGCGATGGAGGCGCTGCCGCAGGTCGGCTAAGCGGCTGTATCCCAGCGCGACTCGCAAGCAAGCGGCCGCTGAAACGCAACGCGCTCGGCCGCGACTTTTGCCGCCGCCGAGTGACCAGGCGACGGTATGACTGGCTGTCTCCAGCGCTTTGAGCGGCGCGATTATTCGCCTTGAGACAAACGAGTCGCTGCTGCCGCGAAAAGGACGAGGCGGCGCAGAATCGCCAGCGCGCTTGCTATCGCGTCCAGGGAGACGACACTATAATGGGGTTGAGCAATTTCCACGGCGAAAGGGCGAGACCCGATGAAGCTAAAACCGCTCATCCTGCTGCTGCTGTGTATACCGCTGCTCAGCGCCTGCTACCGTCAGACTGAGGAACCTTTCCAGCAGGTCGACAGCGCCGCGGTCGTTAGCGCCCTCACGCCGACCCGCATTCAACTCGTGATTGAAGACGGCGAAGATTCAGCGGACGCAGCGGCAGACGCCACGACCGAAACGCGGCAATACGTCACGCCCGAGACCGTGCCGGGCCAGGTCGAGCAGCCGACGCTCGATTTGCCGACCGACATACCGGTCGCTGCAACCGCGCCGTCGCTGACCCTGACGCCATTTGTGCGCCCCACGGCAACGCTGGACTTTCAAGAAGAGCTCGATCCAAATCACGAGTGCGTCTACTCGGTACAGTCGGGCGACAATCTGTTCCGGCTGTCGCTGACCTGGGGCACGACCGTGGACGAGATCATGGACGCCAGCCGTATCGACGACGATGCGCTTTCGATTGGTCAGTTGCTGCTGCGCCCGGGCTGCGATTACACAACACCCGCGCCACGCCCGACCGTTGCGCCACGACCGGCAGCCGGCGAGCCAATCGAGACTGACGTGGACCTGGACAGCGAATCAGCCGCCGGCGACGAGACCCCGGCCGCCACTGCCGAGCCGGCCGCGACAGAAACGGCGACGCCGGGCCCGGCGATCCACGTCGTATCCGCCGGCGAGACGATCGAGAGCATTTCGCTGCGGTATCGCGTCGATGTCAACGAACTGATCTCGCTGAACAATCTTACCAATCCAAACCGGCTCTTGGTTGGGCAGGAACTTTACCTGCCCGAGTAACTTGCAGCTCACTCGCGCTGGAATGTCTCGGGCGTGATCCGCGTCAAGACCGCTTGAGACAGCGCGCGCGAGGCTTCGTAATCATCCAGGTTTAGCAGCGCCGTCGGCGAATGTATGTAGCGGCACGGCACTGACAGCGTCATGGTCGGCACGCCTGTCCGCGCGGTGTGTATCGCGCCGCCGTCTGTGCCGCCGCCGCCAGCAGTCTTCACTTGATATCGAATACCATTGGCCGCCGCCGTCTCCCGCAGGAAAGCGATGACGCGCGGATCGCTGATCATGCGCCCGTCAACGAGGGTCAGGACGACGCCCGCGCCCAGGCGCGTGGCTGGATTCCGCGCCAGATCGCCAGCCTCCGGCTCAAGCTGCGGATTAGGCACATCGTAGGCGGGCGTGCCTTCCAGAACGATGGCGGCATCGGGCTGCAGGCGCTGCGCCGCCACCTGCGCGCCGCGCAAGCCAATTTCTTCTTGCACAGTGAAGGCCGCGCAAACCGTCACCGGATAAGGACCGCCCCTCAAAATGTCGACCAGGATGGAACAGCCAACGCGGTCGTCAAAGGCTTTGCCGCGCACGACCGTATCGCTGAGACGCTGGTAGCGGCCGTCGAAGGCGATGCGGTCGCCCGGTTCCGCGGCGCTCTTGTCGTTCGCGCCGGTGTCAATTCTGAGGCTGTCGATCGCCATCGCGTTCATGTCGCGCCCCAGGTGAATCGGCTTCCACAAGACGACTCCGGGCCGCCGCTTCGCGCCGATTTTGACGCGCAGGCCGGGCAGAATACGCGCGTCTATGCCACCTACGTTGGTAAATTGAATCAGCCCGTTGGCATCGACGGCGGTGGCCATCATGCCAATCTCGTCCATGTGGGCCGCTATCATCACCCTGTAGTCGGGATAGACTGTCCCCATCTGCGTGGCGGTCAAGTTGCCGAGCGCGTCGACTGTTATATCGGCGACATTTTCACGGATGGCGGCCAGGATTATTGCGCGAACGTCGTCTTCTTCGCCGCTGACGCCGATGGCGTTTGACAGCTCCTCAAGGATCATGTGCCGACCTTTTCGTATGACAAGCGCGGACGATTGCGCCAGTATAGCCGATTGTGGCCGGCGCCGTAAGACGCCGTCCGACGGCCGCAACCTGCGCTGTTGTGCGCGGCCAAGACCAAACGCGGGCGGCGCAAGGACCGCCCGCGACCGGGGACTGAATGACCGGGAAGCGCTAGCCGGGCGTTGGCGTGATGGTCGGCTCGATAGTCGGGTTCACGCTGTTGATGATATTGGAGACGATATTGCCGATTGCCGGCCCAAGCAGAAAGAGGATAACGATGACGACTACCGCGACCAGTACCAGGATGAGGGCGTACTCGACTAGGCCCTGCCCTTCCATATTCCGTACTTTGAATGGCATGTGCAAACTCCCGCTATAAGTGATGAGGCGAGCATGAGTTGTATCCGCGCGCCTGCACACAATATAGCATAGCTTGTAGAACCAGGCAATCAGGCGGCGTCAGCTCAATCCCCTGCGATCCCGCCGGGCGGCAGCCTTGCTATTGCCCGGACAGGAGACCGAGCATGCCAGCGAGAAAGTCGCCGATAGACGGGCCAAGCAACACCAATATGAAAATCACAACAACCGTGAGCAATACAAGCAGCAGCGCATATTCGACGAGACCCTGACCGGGCTCGTCCCCCGGGGAACGTGACATAAGCGATGGCTCCTGACGCCGGGCGCGGATCGGCAGACAAGCTTATAGAATGATAAGTTGACAAGTTATCATGCTGTTAATTAACGCGCAACAGATAATCCGGTTATCAAGATTAGAGTTTCGCCCGTCAATCTCGCCGAAAAGCCGTCAGCCCAGATCGCTCAATCGTAGCGAAGCACATTCATGACGCGCTCCGTCAAAGCGACGCGGGCGCTGAGAAACGTGGCGATCCAGCCGATCAGGAGCGCCGCGGCCAATAGCGCCAATGCGGTCAGGCGCGCTTCAGTCGGCAGCGGTATGGTGATGCCGCCGCTGGCCGAGAGCACGCTGATCAGCAAGGCGCTGGCGCTAATGCCGAGGAGAGCGCTCAGCAAACCGACCAGGCTCGACTCGATGAACATCACTTGCAGGACGCGGCGCGACTTGAGACCGATTGCCTTCAGGATGCTGATTTGACGGCGGCGCTCCAATGTCGAAAGCGCAACTGTGTTCGCCATGATGACGGCCGCGGCCAGCAGCGAGAGCAGCCCGACGATGGTGGGGATAGCCGCGAACTGATCAATCAAGCGGGCGATCAGACCGTCGATGAATTGCACGTCTATCGAGAGCGCGAAAATCACCGCCGATAACTCGGCCAGCGCCCGGTTCAGCTCGTCTTGGGGGACCTGGAATGTATACAAGGTGAATTCGCTGGCGGCGGAAGAGGGCAGGACATCTGGCGGCAGCAGCGCCCCGGGCTCGCCAAAAGACGCCGCGCCTCCGCCCTCGCCGGTGATGCCGACAACTTCCAGGGCGATGCCGGCGGCCATCTCAAGTTCGACCTCGTCGCCGACTTCAAGTTCCAGCGCCTGCGCGGATGCCAGCGGCAGCACAATCCGCGGCTGGCCGGCGTCTCCGGGCGCCAGCATGCGTCCGCTGGTCACTGCCGGCTGTCCGCTGTAGATATCGGGCTTGTCCGAACGCCAGACGGAGAGTTCGAGAGCGCTCTCGCTGTCGATAGGCACGCCATTGAGACGCGTGACCCGACTGTCGTAGGTGTCGATAGTGGTGCGATAGTCGATGGCGATGTCTTTCAGGGCGTCGTCGATGGCGCCTTCTATCATGCTGGACGGCAGGCCGGGAAAAGGAAACACCAGCACGTTGCCGCCGAAGCTTCGGCTGAGTTGGATGTTCAGTAGCTCGCGCGTGCCTTCGCCGACAAAGGTGATGCTGCTCAGCGCGAACATGCCGGCGCTAAGCGCGAGCGCGGTAATGGCGGCGCGCAGGCGGTTGGTCGACAGGTTGCGCAGCGCCAGGCGCAAGGAAACGCTGCCGAAGGTAGGCAGTTTGCCGATCAGGAGGATAAGCAGCCAAATGAGGGCGATCAAGAGCGCGAAGACGACAAAGGCGCCGGCCACCCCGATAACGCCGACCAGATAAGGCGGTGGCAGCCCGCCGTCAGCGCCAGCGAAAGGCGGCCCAGCCGTATCGGATTCGCCGACTTCGCTCGCCGCCTCGGCCTGATGCGACGTAGCGGCAACTTCAACGACGCGCCTGGCGGTCAGCTCAAACGAGGGGCGAATGATCTGACCGACGACCAAACCGAGGCTGACGATCACGAAGACCAGGAGCGCCAGCGATTGCAAGACGCCCAGGGCGACAAGATGATTCTCGTTCGGCCGCAGGATGATGCTGGGGCGAACTTTGACCGCGGTCAAGATCGGGGCGACGCCGAAGATCGCGGTCACGACCAGACCCAGCGTGAAGCCGAAGACCAGCGCCTCCGGGTAGATGCTCCAGACCAGCGGCTGGCGCAGCGCAACCGCGCCGTATTCGTTGACGATGACGCTGAGGCCAACGCCGACGATAATGCCCAGCAGACTGCCGATAGCGCCAAGCAGCAGCGCCTCGGTGAAAAACAGGGCTGCGACTTGATGGCCGCGCAAGCCGAAGGTCTTGATGGCGGCGACTTCTGAAGTGCGCCGGCGCACCAGCACCAACATCGTGTTCATGATGCCGACGCCGCCCACCAACAGCGCGCCCAAGCCCATCACGACCACGAAGTCGCTGAGATACTGCGAAACCACCTCGTAACGTTCGAGGAAATCGTAGATGTCGGTTGAGCGGACGCCCGGCACAAGCGCCTCGACTTCAACCGCGAGTTCATCAAGCGCGTATTCGTCGGGCGGCTCGGCAAAGCGCAGGGCGATGCGATTGGGCGCGAATTCCGCGTTGATGGCGGTCTGCGCGTTGGCCAGGTCGAAATACGCGAAACCGAAGAAGGCGTTCAGGAAATTCGTGACGCTGCTTTCTTCCGCGACCGAGACAATACCACGGACTGTGAAGGGTTCTTGCGTGCCGCTGACGCGAACGCTGTCGCCGATGCTGATGCCGCCTTGCTGCGCCAGGTTGTCGCTGATGACGACATCGTTGCCGCCGGTGAAAAGCTCGCCCAGTGGCGCGTCCGGCGGGTCGATCGCGCGGATGGTATGCGTGGGCGGATACGTCTGCGGATCGATGAAGTTGCTGCCGATGAAGCTGGGCCGGCCAAATTGCCCCCCGCCGGCCTTCGTAATCTGCATGTTGCGCCCGCTCATAAACGCGGAGGTCGCTGCGCCGTTCGCCTCGGCCCAGGCCAGTAGCGTCTGGCGTTCTTCCGGCGTGAACGCGCGCGGATCGTTGCTGCCGAAACCGCCGAAGATGTTGTCGTTGCGGATCAGCAGATCGCCCTTGATTTCCACGCGCACATTATTGGTCAAGGTGTCGCCCACCGCCAAGCCAAGCGAGCGCAAGGCGACGACCGTGGCGACGCCGGCGGTGACGCACAGTATCGCCAAGGTCGTCCAGCGTCCGCCGCGGCGGATATTGCGCAGGGCATAAGTCAAATAGAAGCGCAGTCGATGAAGCATAAGTCCTTCTCAAGCGTCTTTCCAGCGAGTGTAGGTCAAGTGCGGCGCGCTTTACAGGCGCGCTTTGGCGCTGGAATCGTCATATCACATACGCCTTGCGAGCGCGCGGGTTGCGCGGCTGTGGCTTGCCGCCGCCTGTCGCGTCGACTATATTGGAGCGAACTCCAAGCATAAGGACGAGCGAATGGACAAGCCACTGATCGGCATCACCACAGGCGGGCGCAGTGAAGGCTATATCAAGTCGCGGCATTATCGCGAGTTCTTCAGCACGCCGGCGCCATATGTCGATGCCGTGCGGCGGGCGGGCGGGCTTCCCATGCTCTTGCCCTCGGCGCTCATGGAATGGGAGCAGTTGCTGCCCCGGCTTGACGGCATCGTGGTGACGGGCGGCACGGATATCGACCCCGCCGAGTATGGGGGCGACCAGCGGCATCCGCATTTGCATCCGGTTGACCGCGAGCGCGATCGCAGCGAGCTGACGCTGACGCGGCGGCTGATGGACGAACAGCGGACGCCGACGCTCTGCATCTGCCGCGGCCTGCAAGTTTTGAATGTGGCCGCCGGCGGCACGCTGCATGAACACATCCCAGATATCCGCGACGCCGATATTCATCGCGACGAGGCCGGCTTGTGGGCGATGCAGGACGTGCATGTCGCGCCGGACAGCCAGATCGCCGCTGTCTTAGGGACAACCGAGCTCCGCACTTCGTCGGGTCATCATCAAGCCGTGCGCGATTTGGGCGCCGGCTTGCGCATCGTAGCCCTGGCCGAGGATGGCATCATCGAGGCCCTGGAAGCGCCGGCGCATCCCTGGATGATCGCTGTCCAGTGGCATCCGGAAGTGACGGCGGCGCATGACACAAGCCAGCAAGCGCTGTTTGACGGCTTGGTCGCGAAAGCGCGCGAACATCAGCGGGAGCAAGTGCCCGGCTAGGCGCTCAGCCGCCGCTAATCGACCGCCAGATCTCCGATTTCAAACTCTCTGTCAAAACGCGCGCCGCTGCCAATCTTTTCGCCTGGTACGCTGGCGCCGGTCGCGTAATTGTAGAGGATCAGCTTCACCTGATAGTCGCCCGGCGCCAAAGGCGTAACATCAGTCTGGTGATGTGCAAACGCGTCGTCGGCTAGTACGAAGTCCTGGTTGTGGATCTTGGCGCCAGCGCTGTCGAAGATTTGGATGGAGACCGAATGGTTCTCCGCCGGCAGTTTATCCCACACGAAGTAGACATCAAGGAATGCGCCGCGAGTTTCCGTTATCAGACTTCCCAGCCGCGCGCCGTTGTCGAATTGCGCCCCCAATGGCTGGACGCCGGTCAAGAGCGCGCAAGGGAAGTCCGGGCGCAAATAGAGTGTGACGACCGCGCTGTCGGAATCAACCGCCAGGCCGCAGGGCGCGAATTCGCGCGCGACCCAGTCTTCGTAGGGCGCCGGATCGATCGTGTCGCTAAAGCGGGGATCGTAAGCGATCAGGACGATATCGTTCCCGGCCAGCGCCGCCCCGCGATCGATCAGCGGGACTACTGGGCTGGGCGTCTGCCCGCCAGCCAGGTCTTCCTCGCGCAAGGGCAAGGGTTTCGCGCCGCTTTCCGCCAAGGCCGAATAGTAGCTGAAGAGTTGCCCGTCGGTCATCTCATCGTCGTGCAGGCTAAGGACCGATACGCGCTTCGCCGGCAAGATGGCGCCTGCGCCCGTGAACGTGGTCAGAAGCGATTGCGCTCCCGCGTTCAAGATGGCCTCGCTCTTGCAATTGAGACGCAGATCCTCCACACGGAAAATCAATACATAATCATCTTCGTACGCGGCCGGAAGGTATAGCAGCGTCTTGGATTCTGACGCGACGCTTCGCCAGTAGCGATGCACGACAATATGCGTGAAGCCGTCAGCCAGCAGCTGCTCTTGCGCGGCGACGAAGTCCTCGCGGTTTCCGGGCAGGCAGGCGACCCCGTCGCCCGCATTCCAGGCGCCGAGAATGAAGTTGCTTCTGATATAGTCGAATGCCGTTTCTGGCGTACGCGTCGGCCGGCCGGCCGCGTGCGGATAGCCATTATACGTTTGGTAATAGCCGTACACCTTTTGCTGTTGCGTACCAAATGGCACGTGGATCAAGCGGATTGAGTCTTGGTCCGGCTTCCCCTGCAGCCATGCGATGAATTCCAGCCGCGCGGCCGGGAAATCCTCGGAGACCCGCGGCTCAAAATATTCGAATGCCGTAGCGCCCGTCAAAATGAGTATGGCTACCAGGCGGCGGCGCGTCGACACAGATCGCAGTACTTGCCTCAGTCCGTAACAAGCCAGTACCGCAAAGGGGAAGAGCGCGCCGGCATGGAAGTTATCTACCGCCCAAAATGGTTGGAAGAGCTGTGGAACTGCTTCCTTCAGCGTACGCAAGGGAAGAACGAAGTTCGGGTAGTCAACGCCGTTAAGGGTAAGAAACGAGCCGAGTCGCAGAATCAGAAAGACAAGCGCCAGCGCCAGCCAGGGCAGCAGTCGCCGGCGGTTCTCGCTGCGGAGTAGGGCCCAGGCAACCAGCAGCATTGGTATGTAGCCCAGGAAGACGACGTTGCTCCAGTTGAGATCAAAGCGCTTGATCGGGAAAAGCGCGGTCAGAATCGGCTGCGTTATGGGATGCTGCGTGTTGACGAAGTAGCCCAGAAAGTCCTTGGCGACTTCTCTGCCAGCGCCCTTGGACAGCGCGTTGGCGACGCCCTGCGGGTCAACGAGCATCGGGTAGAAGCGCAAAGCCACGAAAGCGCCGATTACGAGCGTCATCAGGAAGATATGCAGCCAGAATTCGCGTTGAGCCCAGCGCCGGCAGGCAAAGTAGAGCAGGTAGGCCGCCAGCATCATCAGCAGGCAGACGAGCGTATACATGCCGATGAAGGCGGTCGCCCCGATGAATGCGCCGGCGACGATCAGTGGTTTCAGTCGTCCTTCCAGCAATCCGCAATGCAAAAAGTAAAGCGACAGCGGAATCGTGGCGATAAAGGCGATATTGGGGTGCGCCTGCCGCGACAGAACAAAGGAACCGGCGCCAAAGACCGCCGCGCCGAAGAGCGCGATCCACTTGTCCCCGAACAGGTAATTCAGGTAGACATAGCCGGCGGCGGCAGTCAAGAACGACAGCAGCAGAAAGGTCGCGTTAAAGGCGCTGGACGCCGGCAGGACTGTCTGCAAGCCGGCGAAGACAATCATATGCGGCAGGCAGAAATTGTGAAACGCAAGCGACACGCCGGTCGGATGAAAAAGCAGGTCGGTGTAATAGAAGTTTGCCTGCCCGCCGAGCAAGAGCTTGAGATACCAGGCATCCCAAACGATCATATTTGAGTCGATGTTTTGTCGCGCCAGCCAGAAGTCGTCCGAATTGAAGATCTGGAAAAAGACCGGCCAGGTCATGAGGATGATCAGCAGCGGCATTACCACGATGAAATGCAGGTGATGGCGCAGCGTGTCAGCCAGCTCTTTTATGCGCATGGACAGCGGCCTTTGCTTGCCTTGCCGGAAAACTCGCCTGGCAACGCTTGGGATTTTAGCGGCGGACGGCGATCATCGCAGGCGCGCAGCTAGCCAAGAGGCGATAGGCGGGCTCTATGCGCGCGCCAGCCAGCTCACGGCGTCCTTGGCAAAATAGCTGATGATCATATCGGCGCCGGCGCGCTTGATGCTTATGAGCTGTTCCAGCGCCACCGCCTCGAGATCCAGCCAACCCTGCATCGCAGCCGCGTGGACCATGGCGTACTCGCCGCTGACCTGATAAGCCGCAAGGGGCAGGTCAACCTGTCGCCGCGCCTCCGACAGGATATCGAGGCAAGGCAGCGCCGGCTTCACGAGCAGCATATCGGCCCCCTGCTTGACATCGAGCGCGATTTCGCGCATGGCTTCGCGCCGATTCGCCGGGTCCAGCTGGTATTGCTTGCGGTCGCCGAAGCTCGGCGGGCTTTCGGCCGCATCGCGAAAGGGACTGTACATAACGCTGGCCATTTTGGTCGCGTAGCTCATCACGGCCACGCGCGTAAAGCCCTCGATATCTAGCGAGTCGCGAATCGCGGCCACCATGCCGTCGATCATGCCGGAGGGCGCGATGATGTCGGCGCCGGCGCGCGCATGGACGACGGACGCGCGGCCAAGCAACTCCAGCGTCGCGTCGTTGAGCAAGTAGCCGAGCGGCAGATTGGGGTCAAAGTGGACGCTGCCGGGCGTGTTGATGAGGCCGCAATGACCGTGGTCTGTGTACTCGCAGAAGCACATGTCGGAAATCACGACGAGATCGGGCGCGGCGTCTTTGATGACGCGGATCGCCCGCGGGATGATGCCGCTGTCGCTGAAATTGTCGCTGCCGCAAAGGTCCTTGCGCGCCGGGATACCGAAGAGGATCACCGCGCGTATGCCCAGGGCCGCGATGGCCTGAACTTCGGCGGGCAAGCGGTCGAGCGTCCATTGGTATTGCCCGGGCATCGACTCGATCGGAAGCTGCAGGTCGCTGCCATGGCGGATGAAGAGCGGATAGATAAAGTCGGCCGGGCTTAGCGCATTCTCGCGCACCAGGTCGCGCATGGCTGGAGAAAGACGCAGCCGCCGCGGACGCGCGCGCATGCGCAGCGCTGAAGCTCGCGCCGCTTCATTCGCCTCCATCGACAATTCTGACATAAGGGTCGCGCTCCTGTAACCGAGCCAATCGGCTGTACCCGTTACCAGGTCTCCCAGTGCACGACATCGTCAATGAGGCGGCGGCCGCCCGCGCGCAGCGGCTGCCCGGCGGCGCGGGCATCGGCGGGATAACCAAAGGAAATCACCAACCGCGTCTGATAATCGGCCGGAATGCCCAGCAAAACGCGCGCCTCGTCGGCTTGGTAGATCGTGCCCAGGCAGGAGCCGACGCCGATTTCCGTGCCGGCCAATTGCATATAAGCGGCGCTCTGGCCGGCGTCGAAGAAATGCCAGAGCGTCCGTTCATTCGGCGTGGGCACGACGATCACCACGCAAAGCGCGGCGCCGGCAACATGCCCCATGCCCGCGCCCAACTCGGCGATCTGAGCCAAACGCGCCTTGTCCTGCACTGCGATGAAATGCCAGGGCTGGCTGTTCTTGGAACTCTGCGAACGCCGGCCGGCATTCAGAATGCGGTCGATGTGCGCCGGCTGCAGCGGCTTGTCGCGAAATTCGCGGATCGCGCGTTTACTTTGAATTGCATCCCAAACTTGCATGTGACCTCTCTCTTCGGCTTGTGATTCGGGCCTCGCCGCTAATCGTCCAACTTGGCGCCCCCCGCGGGCGCAGAAGCGAGCAACCCGCCATAAGACTGTATCTCGTTGCGCAGCATATCGTTCATCTCCGCCTCGTAGACCATTTGCGCTTCGACATCGGCTTCTATGACGAACTCCAGCATGACCTCGGCGACCGAATCCTTTACTGTCCGTTTGATCAAGTCCTCAAGCTCACTTACGGTTAGCTCAGCGATGGCTCTTTTGTCCATATCAGGCGGGCGGATCAGCCGCAATGCGCTTGACCGGCCCAACTCCTTTCGTCTGCGGATACTTTGATTGTAGCCCCGATTGCGCGCTTTTGCTTTAGCAGCCGGGAAGTTTTACACGGTTCTGACAAATGGGGCGCACTGATTTATACGGCGCGAGCATGAAAAAGGCGCAGCCCTCCGTCAAGGAACGGAACTGCAGCGGCCCGCTTGCAGCAACAGGCGATCTTGCCGAAAGCGTGAGACTGTGTGACACTGCGCGCCGTGTATCGCAACCGCATCGGAGCGCGAAATGGCCTTGTTTCTCGCCGGCGTCATCATGTTTGGGGGCAGCGTCGTGCAAGGCGCGCTGGGCTTCGCGCTGGGACTGATCGCCGTGCCGCTGCTGGTGGAAGCCGGCTTCAGCCTGTCGCAGTCGGTCGCGCTGACGACCCTGGCTATCGGCATCCAAGTGCTCTTCGGCGCCTGGAAGCTGCGCGCGCATATCCCCTGGCCCGAAGTCCGGCTGGCGGCCAGCATACGCTATCTGACCGTGCCGATCGGCGTACTGATGCTGCTTTCGGTCGAGAACCTGGATACGGACACCGTCAAGCGGCTGGTCGGGCTGGGCGTTTTGCTGGGCGTAGGGCTGCGGGCCCTGGCGCGCAGCGGCCCCGCGCGCGAATTGCCGATAGCCGTTTCGACGGCTGTCTTCGGCCTCAGCGGCGTGCTGCAGGGACTGGTGGCCATGGGCGGGCCGCCGCTGGTGCTGTGGATGACGACGCGCGAATTCGCGGTGAGCCAGGCGCGGGCTTTCACCATGACGCTCTTCCTGCTGAACGCGCCGGTGCAAGTGCTCTTGCTCCTGTTTCTGTCGCAGACCATGACAGGCGAAGCGCTGTTGATGGCGCTGCTGCTGACGCCGGTCATTTATTTGGGCACGCTAATCGGCGTGCGCATCGGCGACCGGTTTTCCAAACCCCTGCTCAATCGCGTCGCCTTGATCGTCCTGGCGGTCATCGCGACAAACGCCATTCTCTAAGACTTGCCCGGTTCTGCAGTTCTTGCGCAATGGAAGCTGAATTAGCGCTGTAATGACCCTAATGGCAGGACTAAGTAGTTCCAAGTTAGTCATGCGAAAAAATTGGCAACTGATAGGGGCGATTCTGTGAAGCGCCCACCAGATAAATGTGAGGTATTGGGCGACACACAGTGTCGCCCCTACAATCGACTTCATTTCTGAATTCTCATTACTTTGTTGGCTCGACTTAATATGCTAAGTTACTAGAATATATCCCATAATCCGCCAGTCAAAGCTCCGCCTCGCTGATGATTCGGAGAGGGGGCCGGGGGGTGCGTTAGAAATGGCGGCGTACGATGACCGAGTGACCGACAAGTAATATAGAGAGGACAGTCACTGCATGAGTGAGCGAGAAGCGCTTGCCTTCAGCCGAGAAGAAATGCGCGAATTCGGCTATCAGGTGATCGACCAGCTCATCGATTACTATGACGGGCGCGACGAGCGGCGGGTGACGGGCGAGCTGGATCACGACGCGCTGGAGGCGATCTTGCGCGAGCCGCTGCCGCACGCCGGCCAGCCCTGGCCCGAAGTGCTTGAGCAATTCCAGGCGCAAGTGGTCGCGCCGACCAATCATGTTGACCATCCGCGCTTCTTCGCGTATATCCCGCTGGCCAACAATTTCGTCGGCGTGATGGCTGACGCCCTGGCCGCCGGATACAACATCTTCAACGCGGTCTGGCTGCAAGGCGCGGGCGCGGCCCAGGTCGAGCGTCTCACCGTCGACTGGCTGCGGCGGATTTTCGGCTTTCCGCCGGAAGCGGGCGGTACCTTCGTCAGCGGCGGATCCATGGCTAACCTGACGGCGCTGGCCGTGGCGCGTCAGTCGCGTCTGCGCGGCGAAATGCGCGGCGCGGTCGCCTACTGCTCCGACCAGATACACTTCGCCATCTCGCGCGGCTTGCGCGTCCTGGGCTTCACGCCGGACCAACTGCGCAAGATCCCCAGCGACGAAAGTTTCCGGCTGTCGCTGCCACGCCTGCGTCAGGCCATAGCCGAGGATCGGGCGGCCGGGCGCAGGCCCTTCTGCGTCATCGCGACGGCGGGCACGACCAATACCGGCGCCGTGGACCCGCTGGAAACGTTGGCGGATTTCTGCCGGGGCGAAGACCTCTGGCTGCACGTCGATGGCGCCTATGGCGCGCCGGCGATGCTGACTGCGCGCGGCCGACGGGCGCTGGCGGGCTTGCAGCGGGCCGACTCGCTCGCGCTCGACGCGCACAAGTGGCTGTTTCAGCCGATTGAATGCGGCGTCGTCATTGTACGGCAACGGCGCTGGCTGACCGAGACCTTCATAGAGCAGCCGGAATACCTGAAAGATGTCGAGCAGTCTGATGACGAGCTCAATTTCATGTATCAGGGCGTTCAGCTCACGCGGCAGTTTCGCGCGCTGAAACTGTGGATGAGCTTCAAAGTGTTTGGGCTGGACGCCATCAGCCGCGCGATCGAATCCGGCTTCCACAACGCCGAACTGGCGGAGACGCTACTGCGCCAGGCGGGCTGCTGGGAGATCGTGACGCCTGCGCAGATGGCGATTGTCACCTTCCGCTACCAGCCAGCGAACGGCGATGAAGCGCTGGCGAACCGCGTCACCCATGACTTGGTCGGCCGGTTGCTGGAAGACGGCTTCGCTTTCGCATCGGGCACACAGCTGCGAGGCAAGACGGTGCTGCGAATGTGCTGTAACAATCCGCGCACGACCACCGAGGACCTGGAGCAGACCGTGGCTCTGCTGGGACGGCTTGCCGCCGAACTCGCGGAAATGTAGTATTATTTCCTTAATATCATGCAATGAACTCGAGAGGCGCTCCTAATGCGAAGCGCTAACCCGCGTGACCAAATAAAACTTGATTCTGAAGAAATGCGCGAGATGGGCTACCGCATCATCGACATGCTGGTGGATTACACCGGCGCGCAATCCCAGTTTCCGGTCACGCGAGCGCTGGATCACGCTACCTTTGAAGAAATCCTGCAAGAGCCGCTTCCCGAAAATGGCTCAGACTGGCGAGACGTTTTGGAACAGTTCGAGCGCCAGGTGCTGACGACCATCGACCACCTCGATCATCCGCGCTTCTTCGCCTACATTCCCTCCCCCAGCAACTTCGTCGGCGCCATGGCGGATACGCTGGCGTCCGGCTACAACATCTTCAACGCCTTGTATCCGCTGGGGACGGGCGCCGCCCAAATCGAAAGGCTCGCGGTCAGCTGGCTGCGCAGGCTCTGCGGCATGCCGGAAGACGCCGGCGGCTTGTTCGTCAGCGGCGGTTCAGTCGCCAATCTGACTGGCTTGGCCGTGGCGCGGCAGATTCAGTTGAATGGCGATATGCGTGACGCCGTCGTCTATTGCTCGGATCAGGCGCACTTCGTCATCTCACGCGGCTTGCGCATCCTCGGTTTCGCGCCCGAGCAACTCCGCGAAATCCACGCCGACGAGAATTTCCGGCTGCCGATGGCTGAACTCGAGCGGGCGATTGCGGCCGATAGAGCGGCTGGCAAGCGCCCATTCTGCATCGCCGCCACAGCGGGCACAACCAATACGGGCGCCGTGGACCCGCTGGCGGACCTGGCAGATCTCTGCGAGCGCCAAGGACTCTGGCTGCATGTTGATGGCGCCTACGGCGCGTCGGCCTGCCTGACCGACCGCGGCAAGACGGCCTTGGCTGGCATTGAACGCGCGCATTCATTGACATGGGACTCGCATAAATGGCTGTTTCAGCCGGTCGAGTGCAGCGCGCTGCTGGTTCGCGATCGGCACTGGCTGGGCGAAACCTTCAAGGATACCGCCCATTTCCTCGCCGACGCCGAAACCCATAGCAAGGAAGAAGTCGGCGAAGAAATGAATTACATGTATCAAGGCATTCAATTGACGCGCTATTTTCGCGCCTTGAAGTTCTGGATGAGCCTGAAAGTTTTCGGCCTTGGCGCCATGCGGGTTGCGATTGAACGCGGATTCAAGCTGGCGGAATTAGCGGAATCGCTATTGCGCGAATCGGGAAACTGGGAAATCGTAACGCCGGCGCAAATGGCAATTGTGACATTTCGTTACAAGCCGGACGACGGCGACCAGGCGCTCGCTGATACGGTGACGAACGAACTGACGGGCGCCATGGCCGCGAACGGATTCGCCTTCGCTTCGTCTACCCAACTGCTGGGCCGGCCGGTCATGCGGCTGGTCACAAACAACCCGCGTACCACGCCGTCTGATTTACGCCAAACCGTAATCCTCATGGGGCGGCTGGCCGCCGACCTGGAGCAGCGGCTCCGCCAAAATCCGACAGCCAATTAGAGCGCGCGCCCCTACAGTCTGTACAGATTGCCCTTCCCTGTTACAATACGCGCGCTTTCGTACACAGCGATATTGTAATTCCCGTTTAACCTGAGGACTAATCCTTGGACATCGAATTCCTGGCGTTTTCTCTCGCCAGTTTCCTCTTCATCACGCTGTCGGCGTATCAGATCGGGAAGCTGGCGACAAATTTCCATCTGCCGCTGATCAGCGGCTATCTGCTGGCGGGCATACTCGCCGGTCCCTTCATCTTCCGTTTCATCGAGACCTTGAATGTCGAGGCGCTGCGCTTCCTGGACGAGACGGCGCTGGCCTTTATCGCTTTCGCAGCCGGCAGCGAAATGGCGCTGGACGAGCTCCGCGGGCGCTATCGCAGCATTGGCTGGAATACAGTGACGCAAATCGTGGCGGTGTATATTCTTTGCGGCGCGGCGATTCTGCTGCTGGCGGATTTCATTCCCTTTATGCGAGACTTGACGCCGGCGGGACGCGTCGCGGCGGCTTTACTCGGCGGCACCATCCTGGCGGCTCGCTCGCCATCCTCAGCCATCGCCATCATTAAAGAGATGCGCGCGCGCGGCCCCTTCACCAAAACCGTGCTGGGCGTGACCTTGGTTAAAGATGTGCTCATCGTTGTTCTTTTCGCGATGAGCACGTCTGTGGCAGCGACCTTGCTGACGGGACGGCAATTCGATCTCGGATTTATCGTCCTGGTTATATTCGAGATTTTGGCGTCAATCGGCCTGGGCATCGCGGTAGCGCATTTGATGTCGCTGATTTTGCGCAATCACTGGGAAGATTGGCTGAAGATACCGCTGCTGCTGCTTATCGGTTACCTGGTGTTCTTCTTCGCCGGCGAGTTGCGGGATTGGAGCCACAACAACCTGCCGGTTGAGCTGCTGTTTGAGCCGCTGCTGATTTGTATGGTGGCAAGCTTCTGGCTGACCAACCGCACACCTTATCGCACGGAATTGCGCCATCTGTTGCATCGGGTTGAGATGCCGATATTCGTCATCTTTTTCACGCTTATCGGTGGCTCGCTGGATATCGGCATCGTGATGGCATTGCTGCCGATCACGGTCGTAATATTCGCCGCGCGCTTATTGGCGCTGTTCGCTGGCGGCTATCTGGGCGGCCTGGTCGCCGGGGATCCGGCGCAATTCAACCGGCTGACCTGGATGGCTTATATCACGCAGGCGGGCGTCGGCCTGGGCTTGGCGAAAGAGGTGGCGAATGAGTTTCCCTTGCTTGGCAACGACTTCGCCACGCTGATGGTGGCGGTGATTGTCATCAGCCAGCTAACGGGCCCGCCCTTCTTCAAATTCGCCATTCGACTGGTGGGCGAGTCGCACCTGCCCAAGGACATTCAGGACGACGAGGTGCTGGATGTCGTCATCGTCGGCATCGAGAGCCAGTCGCGGCAATTGGCGGAGCGCTTGTTGGACCATGGCTGGCGCGTCAAGCTGGTGGATGTCGATCAGACGCACGTCTCGAATGCGCCGGCCAGCGACGGCCTGCGACACGAGCACTGGCTGCCGGACATCTCGGCCGCGGCCCTGCGCGAGATCATCGAACCCAAGACCGAGGTGGCGGTGACCTTGCTGCCCGATGATGCCCAAAGCCTGCAACTCTGCCAGATCTTCTACGAAGACTTCGGCATCACGCGGCAAATCGCCCGGCTGAATACCTACACGCTGCTCGAAGATTTCCGCGAATTGGGCGTCCACGTGCTTGACCCGGCCAATGCCATGGTGCACCTGCTGGATCATTTCGTGCGCGCGCCACAGCTGGCGGCCATCGTTTTCGAAGACGACCCGGACCACGATGTGATCCAGGTTACCATCACCGACCCCAGCATCGACGGCTTGCACTTGCGCGAGCTCATCTTGCCCGATGATGTCCTGGTCATGGCGATTGTGCGGCGCGGACACTCGATCGTGCCGCATGGCTATACCAACTTGCACCTCGAAGACGAGCTCACCCTGATCGGACCCACCGATCATCTCGACGAGGTGGCGCTGAAGCTGGGGTACTAACGCGGCCAGCCGCCGGATTCGGCAACGTAAGATTTGCCGCGTGATGCGCTTCAAGTCTACAGACACAAGTTCATGACAACGGAAAGCCAACCATGACGAACTTACCAGTGGCGATCATCGGCGGCGGGCCGGTCGGCTTGGCCGCGGCCGCGCATCTGCTGGAGCGCGGCGAACGCCCGATCCTCTTTGAAGCCGGCAGCAGCGTCGGCGCCAGCGTGCTGGACTGGGGCCATGTGCGCATGTTTTCGCCCTGGGAGTTCAACGTAGACGACGCCTCGGCGCGGCTGCTCGAAGCGAGCGGCTGGGAGCCGCCGTCCCCTGACGAGCTGCCCACGGGCGCGGAATTGGTCGCGCGCTACCTGCAGCCCCTGGCTCAGTTGCCGGCCATGCGCGCTGTGATACGGACCGGCGCGCGCGTCGCGGGTGTCAGCCGGCGCCGGCTGGACAAGGTGAAGGACGATGCGCGCGAGCAAGCGCCATTTCAATTGCGTATCGTCTTCGACGATGGCGGCGAAGCCCTGGTCGAGGCGCGCGCCGTGATCGACGCCTCGGGCGCCTGGCGCAATCTGAACCCCCTGGGCGCCAATGGCTTGCCCGCTATAGGCGAAACAGCATTGCGTCATCGAATCGCCTACGGCATGCCGGATGTCAAGGGGCGCGACCGCGATCGCTATGGCGGCGCGCGCGTTATGGTTGTCGGCAGCGGGCACTCGGCCATCAACGCGCTGCTGGATCTGATTGATCTGCGGGTTGACTATCCGGCGACCGAGATTGTCTGGGCGATGCGCGGCGGCAATCTGCAAAAGGTCTACGGCGGCGGGGAAGCCGATGCCCTCGCGGCGCGTGGCCAGCTGGGCATGCGCATCAAGGCGGCCGTTGACGCCGGCACGCTGCAGATTGTGGCGCCCTTCGCGATCTCCGAAGCGGCGGCGATGGACGCCGGGCTCTGCGTTCGTGGCGAGACGTATGGCGAGACGCGCGGCTATTATGCCGACGAGTTGATTGTCTGCACCGGGGCGCGGCCCGACTTGGCGATGCTACGCGAACTGCGCTTGGACCTCGACCCGGCGGTGGAGGCGACTCGCGCGCTGGCGCCGCTGATCGACCCCAATCTGCACAGCTGCGGCACTGTGCGTCCGCACGGAGAAGCAGAACTGCGCCAGCCGGAAAAAGACTTCTACATCATCGGCATGAAAAGTTACGGGCGGGCGCCGACATTTCTGATGGCCACCGGCTATGAGCAAGCGCGCTCGGTCGTGGCGGCGCTCTGCGGCGATTGGGAAGCGGCGCGTGATTTGCGGCTGAACCTGCCAGAGACGGGCGTTTGCGTGACGGACTACGCGCCCGCTGGCATTTGCTGCGAGCCGGCAGCGGCGCCGGGCGGCCTGGTCGCCGTCGGCGCGATATCCCTTGCCGGCGATATCGAGCTCGCGCCAGTCGTCCCCAGCGCCTGCTGCTGATGACACGATCGCTTTTCAAGGCGATCAATTCAAAGCAGACATCAGCCGCCAAAGAGGGAAGCAGGTTGAAATTGAACCACAGAGAACACAGAGAGCACAGAGAAAAGCCCTTTGGTCGGAGGCGGAATCTACCAAACTTGACTTTGTGCCCTTTGTGTCTTCGTGTCTTTGTGATTAAAACTCGTAGAAAGGTACCGTTATGGCACACCCGATGGCGCAGCAATTGCGTTTCACGCGCGGCGAATTCTTGCGCTGCCTGGACGGCTTGAGCCTGCCGGACGCTTATGTGCGGCATGGCCAGACGAATTGCATCAGTTGGATCATCGGGCATTTGGCGGCGCACGAAAACCAGATCTTCGTTTTCCTGGCGCAGGGCAAGGTGATCTTGCCCGAACT
Organism: Chloroflexota bacterium; assembly: GCA_009841405.1. Lineage (GTDB taxonomy): Bacteria > Chloroflexota > Anaerolineae > Aggregatilineales > Phototrophicaceae > UBA6055. The sequence goes on from VXLV01000104.1 coordinate 23,020, forward strand.
GCGCAAGGTCTGCGGATTCGGCAGCCCGCCCTCCGCGCCCAAGCTGGATGATATGTGGGCCGCCTGGCATGAGATAACGGCCAATGCCGACCGCTATTTGGACACGCTGACGACTGAGACGCTGCAAGAGCGCTTCGTCTGGAAGGGCGAGCCGCTGGAAGAGACCATTGGCACGATGCTGCACCGTACGATTTACCACTACTGGTTTCATATCGGCGAGGCGCACGCCATCAGGCAAATGCTGGGGCAGCGCAACCTGCCGCAGTTTGTCGGCAAAATGGCGGACGCGCCCTACCTGCCCCACAAATGAGCGCCGGGCCTCGCATCGGCATCACCACCTCTTACGCCAATGGGGCTCAGTCGCTGGACGCGCGTTACGCGCGCGCCGTGGAAGCAGCCGGCGGACTGCCTATTATCGCTCCCCTGTTCGAGCGCGAAGAGGCTGCCAAAACGTTCGCCTCCATGCTTGACGGCCTCATCATCACCGGCGGCCCCGGCGTCACGCGCGGCCTCATCGGGCAACTGCCCGCCGACTTGCCGCCTGTGGACGCAGCGCGCGACCGCAGCGACGCCCTGATCTTCCAGGCGATGGCGGAACGCCCCTTCCTCGGCATTTGCTACGGTATGCAATTCGCCAACGCCATGGCCGGCGGCAGCATTTACGGCGATGTCCAGGCGCAGACCGATTCGGACGTCCACAGCGCCGAGCGCGGCGCCGGCGAGCATGGCATTCGAATAGCAAAGGGCAGCCGCTTGCACTCCATCTTTGGCAGCGAGCGGCTGACGACAAATAGCCACCACATTCAAGCGCTGGCGGATCCTGGCGCGGGATTGCGGGTTACAGCGCGCGCCGCGGACGGCGTGATTGAAGCGATCGAATCGGCCGACGGCCGCGTCATCGGCGTGCAATTTCACCCCGAGCGGATGCTGGATCGGACGCTGCCGCTGTTCCAGGATTTGATTGCGCGCGCCCGCCGCTAGAACCAGCCGATCAGCCGCGCCAGCCTATCGTCCTTGATGTAGCCGCGCTGCTGATACCAGTCGAAGGTATCGCGCAGGCTGGTCGCCATGTCGATCTGCGGCGCGCCCAACTCGCGATTCGCTTTGCCAGCGTCATAATAGACCCGGGCGCTGCCCAACCGCGTCTGATTGGCGTCCGTCGGCGTCTGAATGCCGATCCAGCGCAGCAGGTCGATCAGCCGCGCGGTCGGCTCCAGCAGCCAATCCGGCGTGGAGAGAAGCGGTGGGCGCACCCCACAGGCAGCGGCAATCATCCCGAACCACTCGCGGTAGCTCAAATTGGCCGCGCTGAGAATATAGCGTTCGCCCGGCTGACCGCGCTCGCTGGCGGCCAGGTGGGCGCGCGCCACATCGCGTACGTCGATGACCGAGATGCCGCCGGACGACATGGGCAGCAGCCATTGCAAGCGGGCCGTCTCGAGGATGAAGCTGCCGGAGATGGCGTTGAGGTCGCCGGGGCCGACGATGACGGCGGGATTGAGCGTCACCACGTCCAAACCAGCGGCGACGAACTCGGCGGCGACGGCTTCGGCTTTGCGCTTGGTGTAGGCGTACCAGAAACGCTCGGGCGGCAGGTTGAACGGGGTGGTCTCGTCAGCACGCTGCTCGCCGGGCAGGATGCCGATTGTGGACGCGCTGCTGGTGAAGACCACGCGACGCACGCCAGCGCTCTTGGCGGCTGCCAGCAGGTTTCGCGTGCCCTCGACGTTGACCTGCCAGAGCGCGTCGCGGTCGTCGTCTTTCCAGTAATCGGCTTTGGCGGCAACATGAAACACGACCTCGCAGCCGGCGCAGGCGCGCTCCAGCCGGGCGCTATCGTCCAGGTCGCCGCGTACGGCTTCCAAATCCAGGCCCGCCAGTTGGCGCAGCTTTGTTTCCGAGCGATAGAGGGCGCGGACGCTGTGCCCGGCGTCGATGAGCTGCCGAGTGATATGCGAGCCGACGAAACCGGTCGCGCCGGTGACCAATACTTTCATGTCACTATCTTGCCACAGAAGCAAGACCAAGTAAGCCGTGCAAAAGATTTAACCACAGAGAACACAGAGAACACAGAGATATTGATGTAGGGGCGAGCCGGTGGCTCGCCCGCAAATCGCATTGATATTCAGCCTCGATTTGCACGACTCGCCTGCGATTACTTCTGTGTTCTCTGTGGTAAGCATTTGCATGAACTGACGGCGCTTACCGAACTTACGCGCGCGACGCGCCGGGCGTTCAGAGCGCGATCAAGCCCAGCTGCGTCGCGCGGACGACCGCTTCAGTGCGGCTCTGCGCCTCGAGTTTGCTCATGATGGCGTTGACGTGAAACTTGACTGTATGCTGCGTGATGCCTAACTCCTGGGCGATGGCGCGGTTTGTCAGGCCGCGCGCCAGATGCCGCAAGACTTCCTGCTCGCGCGCGGTCAGCGGGCTGGGCATCGACTTATCGTCTGCCCCGCCAACAGCGCCGAGCAGCGCTGAAAGTCGCGGATCGATGACGGACAATCCCGCCGCCAAGGCGTCAAGCGCGGCGATAATCACATCGGGGCTGCTCTGGCGCAGCAACAGCGCGAACTGTGGGAAGACGCGCAAGGTTTGCAAAAGGACGGACAGCGATTGGAAGTCGTCCTCGCCCGCGATTGCCAGAATCGGCAGGTCGCTTTCAATCTGGCCGAGGCGCGCGCGCATCAGGCCGCTGTCCCAGCCCATGTCAACGACCAGCGCGTCCGGCTGGTAGCGGTCGATGTCAGGCTGCAAGTCCGCGCCCTCAGTCCGCGCCAATACCGTGTGGCCCCGGTCCTCAAGCAGCGCCGTCAAGCCCGCGCGCGCCAGCAAGTTCTCCGCGACGACAAGCAGCTGCGCGCCATCGTCAAGCGGGCCGGGATCAATCATGGGGAGAAGCCTGAAGCAGCCACCATTGCCTTATACGTTTGCTTTAGCGCGACGTCGCCAATCTTGTTATAATGGCGCGAATCTTGAAGAATAGAGCATGCCTGTTCCCGTCCGCCGCCAAGCCTCGGCATAGTGGAGAAGGAGGCCCAATATGGATAGAGCAAGAGTTATGACGCGCGATAGGCATGTGACCAATACCCTGGATTTGCTGAGCGCGGTATTCGCCGATTATCCCGGGCGCGACTTCGCCATCCGGCTCTGGGACGGCACGCTCTGGGAACCGCCGGGTAGCAGCGAGCATCGCTTCACCATCGCGCTCAACGGCCCCTCGGCCCTGCGCCGGATGTTCTTCCCGCCGACCGAACGCAAACTGGGTGAAGCCTACATGTTCGGCGACTTCGAGATTGAAGGCGAATTGTACGCCGCCATCGACCTGGCGCGCTATCTCTGGGAAGGCTGGAGCTTGTCGGACACCCTGCGATTCGCGCCCAAGCTGCTGCGCCTGCCCTCGCGCGATCCCGGCAGCAACACCCAGATCGCCCACCTCTCGGGCGCGAAACACTCGGTCGACCGGGATATGCAGGCGATCCAGTACCACTACGATGTCTCCAACGAGTTCTACCAACTTTGGCTCGATGAGAAGATGGTTTACTCTTGCGCGTATTTTGAAGATCCGGACGAGAGCATAGACGCGGCGCAAGCGCGCAAGCTGGACTACATCTGCCGCAAACTGCGCCTGCAACCGGGCGAGCGCCTGCTCGATATCGGCTGCGGCTGGGGCGCGCTGATCATGCACGCGGCCGAACATTACGGCGTCGACGCCCTGGGCATCACCCTGGCGGAAAAACAGCTGGCGCTGGCTAACGAACGCATCGAAGCGGCCGGACTCTCCGGGCGCTGCCGCGCCAAGCTGCTCGATTACCGCAACGTTGACGAAAGCCAGCCCTTCGACAAGATCGTCAGTATCGGCATGGTCGAGCACGTCGGGCGCGAGAACCTGGGCGTCTATTTCGAGAAAGCATACCGCGTCCTCAAGCCGGGCGGCGTCTTCCTCAACCATGGCATCACGCTCTTCCAGGCGCCAAATATCGCGCAGTACCAAGCCAAGGATTCCTTCGTACAGCAGTACATCTTCCCCGACGGCGACAGCCAGCATATTGCTTATGTGCTGGACGTTGCGGCCAAAGCCGGCTTTGAAGTGCGCGATGTCGAGAGCCTGCGCGAGCACTACGCGCTGACGCTGAAGAACTGGCTGCAGCGCTACGAAGCCCATGAGGACACGATACTGGATATGCTGGGTCCCGTGGGCTATCGGCGCTGGCGGATTTACCTGGCCGGCGCGCGCTGGACCTTTGAGTCGGGCTACAACTCAATCCACCAGGCGCTGCTCTACAAGTCGCGCGACGGCAAAGGCGCGGCGGGCGACCTGCCGCTCAACCGCGACGACTGGTACGTGGACTGAGGCCCCCTCACCCCCCGGCCCCCTCTCCCACGAGGGGAGAGGGGGAGCCAAGACGCTAGTACGATGTACAAAAGAGCCCCTCCCTCTTCTTGGGATGCTCGCCATAGAGATGGCGAGAAGGGGTTTGGGGTGGGGGTTTGACTATAAGAGTCGAGAAACCAGACGCGATTTGAGCGATTCGAGATTACACTAGCCGCGGCTGCAACTCCGCCAGGAAGACCGCGCTGATATCCAACTCGTAGCGCTCGCGGTCGATGAAGTAGCTGACGCGCTGGTAACCGGCGTCTTGCAGCTGCGCCAGCGCCTTGTCGAAGTCGGCGCCGACGCGATGGGCGTCATGCGCGTCCGAGCCCAGCACGACCGGAATCCCCCGCAGCGCCATCTCTTCCAGGATTTCACGCCCGGGATTCATCTCCGGATAGGGCTTGTTCAAGCCGCTTGTATTCAGTTCCATGGCCGTTCCGGCGCGGGCGATGCGGTCCAGAACGCGGCGAATCGTATACATGTGCTCTGCTGCCTTGTACTGCTTGGGGTGCACGATCTTTACGATGTCGGGATGGCTGAGGCAATCGAAAAGCCCGCTCTCGGCGGCGTTGGCCAAGTTCTCGAAATAGCTCGTTTCGTACGCCAGCCGCGTGGCGCCATCGAGATATTTCTTCTGATATTCAGGCGACTGCGGATGCACTGAGCCGAGGATATAGCTGAAATCGGCGCGGTTGTGCAGCTCGTCCAGCCAGCTCTCCATGTCGGGGAAATAGTCGCTCTCCAGGCCCAGGCGCACATCGACGCGCCCGGCGAAAGCCTCGCGCGCTTCCTCCACCATGTCGACATATTGCGGCAACTGCTGGATGGTCATGCGCACCGAGGGATTCCAGCCCGCGGGCATGGGGCTGTGGCAGGTGATCGTGATGCCGCGCAAGCCCACGCGCTCGGCCTGCTCGGCGTAGGCGCTGAGCGGTCCGCGCGCGTGCTTGCAGAGCGTCGTGTGCATATGCGAGTCGTACATGTTGGGCTGGTAGGTCATGGGCTCTCCCGCCTGGCGCAAAACGGGTCTATTGTGGAGCAGAAGGGCGGGGATGTCTATTGCGGGCTGGCGAAACAATTCTGCTGCGGTTGAGTAGCGATTTTAGGGGGTTTTGTTGCCCTTTTCTCTATTACATATCCAATGCACAATCTGAACGTTATCCAAACAATCCGACCCACCTAGCGATATCGGAATAATGTGATCAACCTCTACATCTTCGCCCTGAAACAGTGCGTTTCCACAAAGCGGACACTCGTTATTTTGAGATAGGATACGTTCCGATATTTGCTCATTCTTTAGACGCAGTTTTCGTGCAGACGGCGTATGATCTTCTCGAATACTGTCGGCCACTTCATGGAAGAGACGTAGGGCCTTCTCTTCGTTCAAAGAATTAGTATCTCGCACAAACATCATTAATTGATGAATACGGCGTTTGATATCAAGTCTTCGAGCAACAATCGCTGAGCGACTTATCTGGCCTAAAACGTACCAAAGAATGTAAAATTGGTTCAAGCTACGTTGTCTGCTACTAAACAGAACTGTCAATTCTCGATCCAGCCAAACTTCAATGTCTTTCAGCACGTCTTTATCAATCAGAAGAGATTTGGTCTTGCCTACAAATGACTCCACAGACTTTATTGCCTTGTGGAAGTCTGTGCTTACGGTCGAGTCTTGCGACACTGTTTCTAGCAACAAAGTAATGTCGGTCTTGGATTTAATCCTCGACGATATCCTGCCACCTCTTGCATAGAAGTCAAGCACACCACCAATCGAATCTTTGCGTTGGCGCTGATACTCAAGATAGGACAAAGTAGTAATAAGATCCTCGTTTTCCATGCGTTTGTTGTCTACTCGTAAGTAGAACCAGGAGTTGTGCCGTTCACTTGTCTCCTTGATCATCTGTACAGTACGTCTGTTTACAAATGAGTTCCACATTTCAAAGGTGTTGTCTTTGATAGGGTATGGCTTGTAATTAAGACGAACAAAAAGATCCACTGGATCAAAGAACGGGTTTTCCTTTTGACGGATTGTTACCTGATACAAGGTGAACAGCCATAGTTTGTCCTGAAGTTGTTCTTCCAAGTCGGTGTAAGTCTTTCCGTTTAGCTCTTTCAATACCCTCAAGTTACGAAGTTTGAACCCTTCTCTTTTGCTGCGAGCCTGTTGTCCCATCTCGTCCATAAATGTAAGATTCATGAATCCTAAGATTGACAAGATTCTCTGCTGACCATCAATTACTTCCGTTACACCATCTTCACGCTCAAAGACAAATATAGGAGGAAGTTTTATTCCTAGAAACATGCTCTCGATTATTGCGGAAGCCTTGGTGTTTGTTATGCGCTCGTAGCGTTGATACACTGGGCGCACTAGAAACTGTTTCCTCATCATTCGGTTGTGAAGATCTTCGACGGTGATTGTCTGTGGATCTGGCTTATTCAGGCGACGGACTACATTGTCACTGCCGACCTCAACTGGCGTCGCGCTGCGAAGGTCCTTTATGCTAATTTTGCCTCTATTGTGAATGTACTCGTCAAGATTGAGGCCAAAATACTCTTCGAAAAAATGAGCAGTCTTCTCTCGTCTGGCTATCGCGACATCCCGAAAATAAGGTCTATCAGAGTCGAAAACTTTTGAGTTGCTAAGTATGAACTCGTTATAGCGTCCTATGACTTCTTCATTTGCAAGTTGAGCTATTTCGATCCCTTCATTCTCCAAAATTGCAAATGACCAATAAAGCGCTTCGTAAAGTAATCGATCTCTTGACGGGGTTCTGGTCGACAACTTCCGCTGGAAACATGCAAGGATTCTGATTTTAGACATGAATCCTTTGTATTCAGCAGCAGGGTCTACGGATCTAGACAGATTGTCATACAGAATGGACGCGGCTTCTCTGCCCATCTCGCGTTCGTAGTACCGCACGGGTATCTCATGAAGTACAACAAGCCTCCTCACACGCATCATAATCTCATCTAGAAGACTAGGATCAAACCATCCGAGGCTAATTTGCTTACCCGGATTTGCAAAGATACGAATGACGTCCTTAAAAGCTTCCAGGTCGGATTTCAACTTTTCGGAGAAGTATTTAGTAATCGGGTCATCTATATGTTGAGCCTTTTCAAATTCAGATTTCCTCAACGACGTGATTCCAGAGTTGTATCGTCGAAAAATCTCTTTCTTGATGAGATCTTCTTGCACATTGCTAACTTCATTCTTTCCAACTATGCTAAACTCGAATATCCTCATATTTGTATCTAGAAATAAGTTTATCAGTGATCTCGGAAGATCATCGTACTTGTTTTTCGCCAAGCTTTTCATCGACAATAGCCCATTCTGCGAAAGATCAAATTCGTTATTCACATATCGAGCTATTGTCTCAAACCGTTGCCTGCCGTCTATGACTTCCATTTGATCATCGCCGCGCTTGAAAAAAATTAGCGGCGGGATTTCGGTCCCCAATAATATGCTTTCGATAAAGTATGACGCCTTCTGTGTGTCCCACACATAGTTACGCTGATATTCTGGGGTATGATTAATGCGCTTACGTTGCCGGTCATTGAATAGTGACTCTATCTTCCTCAAATACTGCTCAATTTTCAGGTGGTAGCGGAAGACTGCGTCGATATCGTTTCCGTTTTCAACATTCAGCGACATACGGCCGCCCTTTTGACGATTAGAATTCATGTACGCCCTCATCATATCATAAAGAAGTAGGTGGGTGGACACTGGGCAAGCGCGATAAACGTTAACGAGCACGTGTGAGCGTCGATACGTTAAGCTGGTTTTCCGCGATTTGGTGCGTTTTGCCCTTGCTTCAGAATCAGGTAGGTCAGCCCTGTCTTACCCCACCGCCGCCCGCACAATCTCGGCCACTCGCGCCTCAGTCGCCGCGTCCAGCTCCGCCTTCAAGAACCACGCGTTGGGGATGAGCTTGTCCGGCGCGCCCGCGTCCAGCGGCAAGTTCGCCTTCTCCGTGAGCCCGAAGGTGACGTAGTCGTCGCGCCGGATGAAGACGAGCACCGGCTTGCTACGGCCGAGCGCGTAGCCGGGCATGCCGTACCACAGCCGCGGCTTGAGCGCGGGCGCGGCCGCCATGATGATGTCGTGCAGGCGCTGGCCGGTGGCGCTTTCCTCGCCGAACATCTGCGGGATTTTCTCCAGGACGGCGGCCAGATTGTCGGCGTCTTTATCGGCTCTTGCTGGCATGGTCAACTCCTTAAGGGGCAAGCTCGTTCGCGCTCAACTGCGACAGCCGGCGCATGTGGTCGCGATTGTCGCGGTAAAGATCGCGATAGATCGCATAAAGCGCGTCATAAGTCGCTTTCGCCGCGAGATTCGGCTGGATGCGGCGGTCTATCTTAACCCAGCTATCCCGCAATTCGCCATAGTCGCTGAAGAGCCCAGCGGCCATTCCGGCGATGTAGGCGTCGCCGGAAGCCGCGCCGATTGTCCGCTGCGGGACATCCTGCGGCAGCCCGGTCACATCGCTGCAAATTTGCAGCCAGAGCGCGTCTCGCGCGCCGCCGCCGATGGCGATCAGCCGCTGCGGCGCGGCCTCGGCTCCAGTCATCACTCCGATATTGTGGCGCAGGCCGTAGGCGATGCCTTCGAGGCAACTGCGGTAGAGGTGGGCGCGCGTGTGGCTGAGCGTCAAGCCAAAGAAGAGGCCGCGGGCATGCACATCGTTGATCGGCGTGCGCTCGCCACTGAAATAGGGCAGCGCGATCAAACCGCCTGCGCCGGGCGGCGTCGCCGCCGCTTCCCACGCCAACTGCGCGAAGGCGTTGACGCCCGTCCGCTTTTCCGCCGCCAGCAAATCGGCCGCGAACTCATCACGGAACCAGCGCAGCAGCGCGCCCGAAGTCGCCATGCCCGCCGCCAACACAGCCGCGCCGGGCCGCAGATGTACCGATGCCCACAAGTCGCGATGCGGGCGATACTCGGCGGTAGTCTGGATGAGGAAGAGCGTTGTGCCATACATGACCATCAAGTCGCCCGTGCCGACAGCGCCAGCTGCGACCGCTTCCGCGAGTGCGTCGGCCGTGCCAACCGCGACCGGCGCGCCGGCCGGAATGCCGGTTTCGGCGGCCGCCTTCGCGCTGACGCTGCCGGCCCGCTCGATCGACCAGCGCGTCTCCGGCAGCCACTCCAGCGGGCAAACACGCTCGACCCAGTCCTTGCGCCACGACATTTCCGGCACATCAAAGAAAGGCGTGAAGTAGGGCGCGACATAGTTGTCGAGCACGAAGCGGCCGGTCAAGCGGAAGACGAGGTAGGTGGCGGCGCTGACGATCTTGCGCGTGCGTTTGAAAAGCGCGGGCTGATGCTTGCGATACCAGAGAACTTTGGGGCCGACCGACTGCGCCGACAGCGCGTGTCCCGTTCGCGCGAAGATGGCGTCGTCGCCCAGCGCCGCGTTCAGTTCGGTGATTTCCTCGCCGGCGCGAGTATCGATGCCGTAGAGGATGGCCGGGCGCAGTGGCTGGTAGTTTTCGTCCAGGGGCAGCATCGTCGGCGCGATCGCGCTGCAGGCGACGCCGGCGATTCGCCCCGGGTCAATTTCCGCTGACGCGATCAAGGCGCGCGCGATCTCGCAGAAATCGCCCCACCAGACCGCGTCGGCGTCTTGCTCGGCCCAGCCGGGCCGCGGCATATCAAACCCATGCGCGACTTCGTGCTGAGCGACGATGCGCCCGGCGAGATCGACCAGCACGCCCTTTGAGCTGGAAGTGCCGATGTCGATGCCCAGCAGCAGCCGATCGTCCACGTTGGGAGTCTCGTTAGTCAAGTTCGATCGGCTGTCCCGTCCGCGCCGATTCTTCGATGGCGGTCAAGGCGCGGGTGACCAGGGCCGCCTCGGACCCGCTCGCCAGCACCGGCACGCCGTCGACAACGGCGTCGACGAAGCGCGCGATCGCCTCCAGCACAAAGCCGCTAAGCCGGGCGGAATCGGCGTCGAGCGTGAAACCCAGCGTATCCGGCAGGCTGACGCCGGCGCGCGTGTATTTCTCAACCGTGCGATTGTCGGAAGTATTGAGATAGATCACGCCGTCGCTGCCCAGAATCTCCATTTTGAGATTGAAAACGTTGGGCTCGGTCTCGGGCAGGATCCAGCTGTTCTCCAGCGTGACGACCGCGCCTCGCTCAAACTCGACGATGGCGACATGAAAGTCCTGCGTGTCGATGCCCATGTCCCGCAATATGCCCGAGCGGCTGACAGCGTAGACGCGTCTCGGCTTGTCCTGCAACAGCCAGCATGACATATCGAGCGTGTGGCTGGCGAGGAACCAGAGCGCCGAGCTCTGGCTCGCCCAGGGCAGCATCTGCGTCGGCACGAATGTGGTATTGCTGAGGCGGGCGTAAATGTACTGCAGGTCGCCCAATTCGCCCGCGTCCACCGATTGCTTCGCCGCGACAAAGGCGGGATTGACGCGATTGTGGAAGTCGACCATCAGCGTGACGCCGGCGTCTTCAACTGCCCGGAGTATGGCTTCGGCGTCTTCGACCGTGGTGGCCAGCGGCTTCTCAACCAGGATATGTTTGCCGGCCTGGGCGGCGGCCACCGCGATCTCGCGATGAGCGAAGTCGGGCGTAGCGATGGAGACGGCGGCGATGTCCGGGCGCGCCAGCAGATCGCGATAGTCGGTGTATACGTGCGGGACATCGTAGCGATCGGCAATTTCCCGGGCGCGCGCTTCGTTCAAATCGCAGACGGCGACCAACTCCGCCTGCGGCAAATGATGATATACGTGGCAGTGCCAGGCGCCGCCGACGATGCCCGTGCCAATGACGCCGAATCCGGTCTCAGACATGTTTGCTCCTTACTTGGCGTAGTTGTCACATGGTATTAACCACAGAGAACACAGAGAGCACAGAGGGAAATTACAAACACGGTATCGATTCATCTCTCTGTGTCCTCTGCGATCTCTGTGGTTAAATCTTGTCTGAAGCGCGTGCTGCCCTCAACCCTTCACCGCGCCGAAAGTAAGCCCGCGCACGACATAGCGCCCCAGCAGCAAAAATATGATCATCGGCGGCAGCATCGCGACCACAGCGGTCGCCGCAATATGGCCCCAGTAGACGCCGGTCGAAGCGAAAAAGCTGATTGTGCCGACCGGCAATGTGGTCGTGCTCTGCTTGCTAAGCGCCAGCGGGAAGATCACGTTGTTCCAACTGAAGACGAAGGTGAACATCGACGTGACGATGATGCCCGGCAGCGCCAGCGGAATGATAATGCGAAAGAATGCTGCCAGGCGATTAGCGCCATCAACCCACGCGGCTTCCTCCAGGTCCAGCGGCACCTCGTCCATGAAGCTCTTGAGCAGCCAGACCGAGAATGGAATCGCCAGCGTCTGCAGGGTCACGATCATGGCGCGGTAGCTGCCGGCCCAGCCAATGCGTGACATCAAGATGAAGTAGGGAATGACGAAGACAATTGGCGGCGCGATCAGCAGGCTGATATACCAATTCATGATGAATTCTTTGCCGCGCATGGCGAAGCGCGACAAGGCATAGGCGGCCGCCAGCGCGAAGGGCAAACTGAGCAGCGTCGCGCCGCTGCTGACGATGACGCTGCTGAGCAGCTGCGGCGCGTTATTGCCCGGGTCGACGAAGGTATCGCCGAAGTTGCCCAGGTACGGCTCGAAGAAGAGCTGCGGCGGCAAAGTGTAGGCTTCGCTGGGATGGCGGAAAGCGAGCAAGATGAACCAGAGAATCGGTCCCAGGAAGAAGACCATGACCAGCGCCATAAGCGCGTAGACGGCGAGGCTTTGGCGCGCTTGCACACGGCGCATCGGCTCACCACTCCCGCTTGCGATAGACGAAAACAAGGTAGAGATTGATGATGACGCTGACGATGATCACGACCAGCCAGGTCATGGCAGCGGTCAGGCCGATGTTGTAATTGACCAGCCCTTCGCGATACAGGTTGAAGCTAAGCGTGCGCGAGGCGGTGCCGGGGCCGCCGCTGGTCAGCACGAAGACCAAATCGAAGCTGTTGAATAGCTGCATAAACCGGATCATCACCAGGAAGGCGGCGATCGGGCGCAGCAGCGGCAAGGTGATCGACCAGAACATGCGCCAAGGCGAGGCGCCGTCGACCTGCGCCGCTTCCTTGACTTCTTCGCTGATGGACAGCAGCCCGGCGTAGAGCACGATGGCGAAGAATGGCGTCCACTGCCAGGTGTCAACCAGGCCGATGCTCAAGAGCGCGGTGTTGGCATTGCCGAGAAAACCCTGCGGCGGGACCGGGAAGCCGATGCCTTCCAGCGCCCAGGGCAGCAAGCCGCCTTTCGGCTCCAGCAAGTAGCGGAATAGAAAGCCCGCCACCACCGGCGCCAGCGTCGTGGGCATGATCAGCAGGGCGCGCATTAAACCCAGGCCGCGCAGATGCGTATGAAGAAGCAGCGCGACGCCCATGCCGAACCAGAACTGCGCGAATGTGCCCAGGAACGCGAGCAGCAGCGTATTCTTCAGCGCCACAGCAAAAGGCGTGACCTGGAAGACCATGCGATAGTTGTCCAGGCCCGAATAATAGAGCGGCGCCGGACCCATCTGCAGATTCCAGAACCAGAAGCTGTTGCGCAGCGCGAAGGCCAGCGGATACAAAATCAGCGCCAGCAGCACGATGACCGATGGCGCCAGCAGCAGGTATGGCAGACGCCTGTTGAACGCGTGACGGTCGGGCAACCACACCCCCGAATGCGTAGTTGTAGGGGCGACCCTTGGGTCGCCCATTCGTGGAAGATTGCGATTGCGGGAGACCAATTGGGTCGCCCCTACGGTCGTCGGTTTTGGGAGGGCGAGACGAGTCTCGCCCCTACAATTCCCCAACTGCGGACAAACGCTACATCCCCGACAAGCTGGCTTGCAGCGCCTTGGTGTTCTCCAGCGTGTCGTCGAAGCTCTCGACGCCATAGGGGATCATCTGGTTGCCCTTCAAGATGTTCTCGAAGAGCGTCTGCGTCGTCTCCAGCGCTTGCTCCGGCGTGACTTGATCCGACATCGCCTGGTTGATCTGCAAGCCGTAAACGCCTTCGAGCGAGGTATAGATCGGGGCTGGCGGGCGCACTACTTTGCCGTCGCCCAGCTTCATCATCTCCAGCTGCGTGCCCAGGAAGGGATAGACCTCGTTCAGGCCGGCATCGTCGTAATTGGACTGGCGGCTGAAGTCAGCGAACTGATAACCCTTGACGTTGACCTCGCCCATGGCTTTCTGCGCTGCAGAGCCGGTAGCCCACTTGATGAATTGCCAGGCCGCGTCTTGATTTGCTGATGTCGAGGGCATACCGAGCGACCAACCACCCAGGCTGACCACCTGATCGCCCCCGGCCGTACGTGTCGGCAGCACAGCGGTCTCGAATTTGTCGACCACCGGCGATGGCGTGCCGGTCAAGTATCCCTCGTTGTTGACCAGGTAGAAGTACGGCGTCCAGTGATAAAACATGCCGATATCGCCCTGCGAGAAACGCGTGCCGGCGTCAAACCAGAGGTAGTTGATCGACTCGGGCGGAGACATTCCGTAGAGGCGCTTCCAGTCATTGAGCGCGGCCAGGTTGGCGTCGCTGTTGATAGTCGGCGTGAAGTCCCAGGGCGCCTCGGGGAATTGGGTGAACCAGCGCGTGCCGTAGCTGGCGGAGAGCTGGCTGTACATGTGCACGACGGGCACCGGCTGAAAACCGATGACGGTCGTGCCGTACATCGATGTGCCGTCCAGGTCCATGCCGTTGATCTGTTCGAGGATGCCGAAGTAGTCTTCCCAGGTCCAATCACCGGCGTCCGCCACGGACGAAGGCAGCGGATCCAGGCCGGCCGCTTCAAAGAGGTCAGTACGGTACATGATGCCCTGCGCGTATGATGCGATCGGCAGCGTCCAGACTTGATTGCGCCAGGTGCTCAGCGAATACAGGCACTCGGGCAGGAAGTCATCGAAGTTGGCATCGGAATCCATGCTGATGAAGTCGTCCAGCGAGCGGATCCAGCCGTTGTCGGCGTATTGGCTGATCCACATCTGGTCGACCGCGATGACATCGGCATCGGCGCTCTGCGTCAGAAAGGCGTTGACCAGGCGCGCCTGCAAGGCCGTGTAGCCGAGCGACTCAATATTGACGGTGATGCCGGTTGCTTCGGTGAATTGGTCAGTCACGCTTTGCAGCGCCAGATCCCAGGGATCGCCGACCGTCAAGACATTGATGCTCGCGTCCGATTGCGCAGCGACGCGGGCCAGGTTGCCCAGCGGCGTTGCGCCCGCCAAGGCTGCGCCGGCCGCCCCGCCCACTTTGAGAAAATCGCGGCGACTGAGTTTTTGATTAGACATATTGAACTCCCATTCTTAATTCGGTGAATAGATAGACGCCTGCGGTAGTTTCTCCCTGGCCACCTCCCTCGCTTCAAATCAGCAACTCGCCGTCCTGCAATACCGGATTGTCGTCCACGTAGACCGCGCCACCCGCGCGCAGGTCCTTCACCAAATCCCAGTGTATGCGCGATTGATTGATTCCGCCACAATCGCGATAAGCGCGCCCGAGCGCGATGTGGACCGTGCCCCGGATTTTTTCGTCATAAAGTATATCGCCGCAGAAATGACTGATGCCGGGATTCAAACCAAATGCAAACTCGCCCAGAAGGCTCGCGCCGGCGTCCGTCCGCAGAATGCGCTGGAGAAAACCTTCGTTGCTGGACGCGCTCGCGGCGACGAGCTCGCCCGCCTCCCATTCCAGGCGGATGTCCCGCATTTCTACGCCGCCGAGCGATGCGGGCAACTCAAAATGGATGCGCCCGCTGACCGTGTCCGTGATCGGCGCGGTGTAGACTTCGCCGTCCGGCAGGTTGATCTTGCCAGCGCAGACGACCCAGCTGCGTCCGGCGACCGAGAAGCTCAAGTCGGTCTCCTCGCCGGCGACGATGCGCACGGACCGCGCGCCGCGCAGTTTTTCCGCTGCAGCGCGCCACGCCACCCCGGCGGTCTGATAGTCCAGCAAACAGCCGGCGAAAAACATGTCCCGCAGAGTATTCACATCGATCCCGGCGCCCCGCGCCAGAGTCTCGTCCGGCACGCGAACCAGGCACCAGCGCGTCTTTTGCCAGCGCAGCGCCGAGATCGCTCCCTGCGCAGCTTGCTGGGCCGACCGGGCGGCGGCGGGAATAGCGCCGCCATCGTCAAGCGGCCCGCCGCCACGTAAGCCGAGATAGACATCGGCCCAGTCCATGCCATAAGACTCGATCTCCGGCGTCCAGGCAAGCTGGCGTTCATCGCCGTGCAGCAGCAGCGCGCGCCTCAATTCGCCGGAGAGATACTGTACCTGTGGCAAGGCGCCGGCTTTGATGCAGGCTTCGTAGAGCGCATGCGTCAAAGGCGCGCACGCCAGCCCGCCCATGGCGATCATGACGCGCTCGCCCGCTCGCAGCGCCGTCGAATGGCCGACCAGCACATCGGCGACCTGCGCCCAGCGCGGGTCCATCGCCTCAATCGCCGCGGACGCTTCTGGCGATGCGCATGAAGCCACGCACGCGCTCGACATCGACTTCATTCCAAATCTGACCGTCGCGCTTGAAGGCGGTGCCGGTGACCGTGCCATCAGCGATAGCGAGCGTCTCCGCCAGGTTGCCCACATTGACGCCGGTGTTGGCGAAGACGGGCGTATCGGGCACGGCCGCTTTGACCAGCCGCAGCGTCTCGCCCGAGGTCTCGGCGCCGGCGGTCAAGCCGCTGACGCAGAGCGCGTCCGGCTGCGCTACAAACACAGTCGACTTGGCGATATCAACGACATTGCGATTGGAGAGATAAACGGCCGATTCGGGCACGATGTTGAACAGCAGCTTGATATGCGCGCCGCCGACCGCGTGCTGATGGCGGATGACCGCGCCGCAATCGGTATCCCAGAGCCCGTAGTCGCTGGCGTAGACGCCGGTGAAGATCTCGCGCACGAAGCTCGCGCCGGTCGCGACCGCGACGTCAATGGAGGCCGCCGGGTCCCAGAGCACGTTGACGCCGTAGGGCCGGTCGATTTCCGCGCGTAGCTCGGCGATGACACGCGCCATGCAAGCGACCGTGATGGGCTCGACCTTGGTGAGATACGGCAGGCTGGCTTCGTTGGAGAACATGACCGCGTCGACGCCGCCGGCATGGAGGGCGCGCAGGTCGGCGCGGGCAGCGGCGACAACCGCCTCGAGTCCGCCGGCGGGGTCGTAGCCGGGGTCGCCGGGCAATGCGCGCAAGTGGCACATGGCGATGATGGGCTTCGTCGTGTGGAAGTGGGATTCAAGCCAGGACATGGCGGGAGTATAGCATGGGGGCAGGGAGAATGGCTAAATCCGAGAAGCTATACTATTTCGCCGGTACGTCACATCAATCCACGAGATGCAGCCTTTGTGGGCTCCGCTGTCTTGGGACGCTCGCATCCGTATGCTATCTAGTCTCGTCCACATCGGCCGCAGACAACCGTCCGCGTAAAACTTGAACTACTGCATTTGTATTCAGATACCTAAGTGCCGTATTTCTGCAGAAAATCTGAAGTAGATTGAACGATAGGGCAGCGTGGACCAAGCTCCCCAAGGAAGTCCGATGTTCGCGCAACAAAACGGCTGTTACCAGTCCACGATTTGAAATCGATCTTATATCTAACTCTGGCCGGGAGTTTTCTGTTTGTAGACAATAGCAGATGTCGCTTTGCACGAGTGATCGCAACATAAAACAGGCGCCGTTGTTCCTCCAATTTCCGTGATCTGTCCGCATCATTTGAGAACTTGGCAAAATAAGGAATTAGACCTTGAACGCAGCCCAGTACAACTACCAGATCAGCTTCAAGACCTTTGGCCTTGTGGAGGCTCATGACTCGAACGTAATCGACATCCGTTGGTAGCTCTGGCTGTGTAATTGTTCTTTCAAGACGCTTTAGAATCGTTTCCGCGTCTTCCTCTTCCTCAATTTCATCAGTTACGACGTCTCTGATGCGTCGAAAGTATTGGTCATTCGGAGGAAATAGGGCATCAAACAGGCCTCTTCCATTTAAATCCACCAACTGTTCAAGTTTCGACCCTAATTCGCGAACTCTGTGATAGAGTTCTGATCTGAAATCGTTTTTGAGCTTTTCTTCTCCAGATGCAATGTCTTCCAAGACCTCTGGAAGTGGTTTGCCGCTTGAAATACATAAGTCGAGGACGCGGCGCCATGATCCTGACCGCAGGCTTGGACTGCCGAAACCGCACCAGCTTCGCAATGCGACATGGTCGTCTTGGTCTGCGACTAATCTCAGCAACGTAATTGCCTCCAGAATCCGGTTTTCGCCCCGTTTTCGTGGATTCTGGTCGAGCTCTTCTTCCTTATAGAAACTGTGTGCTGGAATTGAATTCCCATTGAGTGCATCACGAATTTCATAGCCAATTTCCTTGATCGGAGCCAGAATAAGTATTCGACCAGCTTTAACGGAATTTTCCGTGACGAGTTTTGCTGTAAACTTCGCGATGCCTTCGACTTCTTCTTCCATACTTCGCCATTGCACTATGTCAACTTCGGCGGTCGGTAATTCATCAAATGCAATTAATGATCGGTTCGACCGATTCTGGTTTTTTGAAATGAGACAATTTGCCATTTCCAAAATGTTCTCTGGGCAGCGGCGGCAGACATCAAGATTCTCGTCAATGGTGCCTGGATGCCTGACATGAAACTGAGAAATGCCTTCGGGATGAGCATGTTTGAAGCTGTAAATCGACTGGTCCTCGTCACCAACCACAGTTATTTCGGCACAATCGGTTATCAATCGAATGAACTCTTGCTCGGCAACGTTGAGATCTTGATATTCGTCAACCAGAACGTGTTTGAATGCACGTCTTTCGCGGCTTTCCGGATTGGCCCTAAGAAAGCGTAATGCCTCGGGAACGAGTTCCTCGATCAACATTGCTTTGTGAAATCGCAGCCAAATGTCCAATTCGGTTGCAAATCTATTGTCAATCGGACGACTCGGCCATCCAGGTGTATCTAGCTGGTCTCGCGCCCACGCCGCCGAGAAATCCTTGAACAATTCCTTTAACGTCGTCTTGTTTCCTACACCAGCTTGAACTAGGTCTTCAATGAGAAACTGTTTTTCGAAGTCGAAAAGTGTTCTGGGTTCTCGACCTGAGAATTCCAGTACACTTTCTTTTCTAAGGATGCTGAAACAGAGTGAATGAATTGTCGAGGCATGTACTGCTGATGCGCCGTCGACATCCATGCCAGCCAATTCAAGCTGCAAGTCTTCTGCAGCCGTACGCGTAAAAGTTGTGGCGAGAATCCTGCTTGGTGGAACATTCTCCCTTATTAGGTGAGCAACGCGCAATTTGAGCGTGTGTGTCTTTCCAGTCCCTGGACCAGCCAAAATACGAAGTGTAGAAGCATTGGATTCAGCTATGCGACTTGCGGCGTCATTATCACCGTTAATTTGTGACATTGATTCTCCGCACAATAGTTGACCAGTGGGTTAGACAGTAGCAGCCGAGTATAGGACTAGTCAATCGGATTCTCAACCCGCTCCCGCCCCAGATGCTCGCGCTCCAACTCCACAATCTCCGGATCCAGCTTCACAAACAGCGGACTCGGCGCGCGCAGCTTCTGCCCCGGCGCCAACCCACTCTTCTCCCAGCGCCCAATCGCCCTACTCCCATCGTAAACCAGCGCCAGATGATCGCGCGTCTCCTCGCTGTAGTTCTCAATCTCGAGTTCGCCAAACAGCTGACCCTCGTAGCCCAGCAATTCGTGCACCTGCTGCGAGCTGAAGGGCACGAACGGCGCGAAGAGCACTTTCAAATTGTCGATGCAGCGCAGCGCCGCGTAGACCGAGCGGGCGGCATCGGCCCGGTCGGGCTTCAGCGTCTTCCAGGGCTCGCGCTCGTTGAGCCAGGCGTTTACCTCGCGCGCCAAAGCCAGCGTCTCTTCCAGCGCGTCTTTGAGCCGCACCGCTTCCAGCAGCGCGCCGACCCTCTCGAAGCCGGCTTCGGTCTTGGCGATGATGGCCTCATCCGCGGGCGTGAACTGGTCGTAAGCCGGCACGACGCCGTCGAAGCGCTTGTAGGCGAAACCACAGACGCGATTGACCAAATTGCCCCAGGCCGCCAGCAGCTCGTTGTTGACGCGCGCCAGGAAACCCTCCCAGGAAAAGTCGCTGTCCTGGCGCTCGGGGAAGGTGCGCGCGACATAGAATCGCAGGGCATCGGCCTGGTAGCGCTCGAGCAAGTCGGGCAGCCAAACCGCCCAATTGCGCGAGGTAGAGAATTGCTCGCCCTCGATATTCATGAACTCATTCGCGGGCACATCGTAAGGCAGTTGCAGCGGGATTTCGCCATAAGTCGGGTCGTCTTCGTTGTAAATGCCGTTGATGCCCAGCAGCTCCGCTTGCCAGATGATGGTGTGGAAGGGGATATTGTCCTTGCCGATGAAGTTGTAGATTTTGGCCTCTCGATTGTACCACCAGTTCTTCCAGGCATCGGGCTGGCCGATATTCCTTGCCCATTCGATGCTCGCGGTGAAATAACCCATGACTGCGTCAAACCAGACGTAGAGGCGCTTGTCCTCCCAACCCTCCAGCGGCACGCGGACGCCCCAGTCGATATCGCGGGTGATGGGCCGGCCGCGCAGCCCCTCCTTGACAAAGTTCTGGCTGAAGCGGCTGACGTTGGGCCGCCAGTGATGCTCATGCTCGGCGAGGTATTCCAGGATCTGCTCGGTGAAGGCGGCCAAGTCCAGGAAGTAGTGTTCGGAATCGCGTTTGATGAGTTTTTCGGCGGGATTGTTGCGGCTGCGCGGGTCGATGAGTTGGATGGCGTCCATCAAGTTGCCGCAATTCTCGCATTGGTCGCCGCGGGCGTGCGGGTACTTGCAGATGTAACAGGTGCCCTCGACGTAGCGATCGGGCAGGAAGCGCTTCTCGCTTTCGCTGTAGAGCAGGGTCTGCCGCTCCTTGTAAAGGAAACCGCGCTGCAGCAGGAGCGTGAATATATCCTGCGCCACCTGATGATGATTCTCGGTGTCGGTATGCGTGAACAGGTCGTAGCTGACGCCGATTTTGCGCTGCGTCTTCAGGAAGCGCTCGTGATAATGCTCGAAGACTTCGCGCGGGGAGAGGCCGCGTTTATCCGCCTCAACCGTGATCGGCGTGCCGTGGCTGTCCGAGCCGCTGACCATCAACACGTGATTGCCGCGCAGCCGATGGTAGCGCGCGAATATATCGGCGGGCAAATAGGCGCCGGCCAGATGGCCGATGTGCAGGTCGCCATTGGCGTAGGGCCAAGCCACCGACACGTGAATATACTCTGCTGACATGGTCTCTCTCTCCTGGCTGCTTGCGCTGATGACCTCGGATATGATTTCGCCTTCCTGGACTTTCTCTGCGCTCTCTGTAGTTGGCTTTTGGGTTTTGTGGCACGACCTGGTTGCGCTTGCGCCAATTAGTCTTCGCAACAAAAAACCGCCTGTCGCGGACAGACGGTTGAGTTTGACCTGTGTGACGCCTAGGCGCGCCGCAACAGCCGTCTGTCCCTATGGCGCGACGGCATCCGCATAGGCGTGGCCACGATCTGGATACCTCTCATGGCGCGAGTGTAACATGAGAGGCAAATCAGCGTCAAGCGCTAGCCAGCCATCCGCCGCCCCGCAGATGCGAATGACCGGTGCATTGGACGCAATCGCTTCACCAAGCGGACAAGAAGTCTCTGTGTCCTCTGTGTTCCCTGTGTTTAAGAAAATCTGTACCGCGCTCGCTTCGGGAAGCATGTCCGCGGTTTTCGCCATAGCCCGCGATTCATCGTCTGGCGAGCCCTTTTGATGTGCACTATAATGCGCGCCGCCTAAGCCGAGGGCAAAGCGTAACCGGCCAGCCTTGAAACGAGACTGGGGCTTTGACGAACAAGCAGCCGCAAGTAACCAGCTACCGCCAGCCACGCAAGCGCGGGCGCGCCGCCAGTTGCCTGATCGGGGCGATGCTCTTGACGACGCTCCTGCTGATAGCAGCGGCGATTGTCATCGTCGCCGCTTATGCCGGCTGGGGCGCCGGCCTTGAAACCGCGCGCGCCCAGGCCACGGGCACGGCCGCGGTCGATCTGCTACAGCAATGCGAGCGCATTCCCGCCGACCTGGCCGCGGGCGACTTCGACCGAGCGAAGAAACGCATCGAATCGCTGCGCGCGGTCGTACCGGCGCCTGACTGCTTGCCGCCACTGCTGCCAAGCGCCACAGCCGCCTATTTGCTGGCGCAACCAACCGTCACGCCGCTCCTCACGCTGACTGCCCCGCCAACGCCGACTGCGCCCGCCCCGACAGCCATGCCGCCCCCGAGCGAATCCTCGCCGACGCCCTTAGAGGACGCCAGCGGCTTGGACTACGATCTAGCCGCGCTGCTGGCGGAAGCCCGAGCGGACCTCGCGGCGCGCAATTACACGGCCGCCATCGATACCCTCGAGGCGATTATCGGCCTCGATGGCAGTTACCAAAGGGAGCAGACGCGCGGCCTGGCGCTGCAAGCGCTATCGGCGCAGGCTCTGCTGCTCTATCGCAGCGGCAAGCTCTCGGAAGCCATCGTGCTGACCGACCGCGCCGAAGTCTACGGCGACATCGGCGAGCTAAATTACGAACGCTACGTCGCCGAACAATACTTGACGGGACAGCGCTACAAAACCAGCAACCCAGCCCTGGCCGTGCTCCGCTTCAACGAGATCTATTATCAGCACAACGCGAACTACATGAATGGCCAGATCGAGGGCGAATTGCAAGACGCGCTGCGCTACTACGGCGACGCGCTGGCATTCCAGGGCGAGGCCTGCCAGGCCCGGGATCAGTACGCCGCCGCGCTGGCGCTCTACCCGAGCTACAGCCCCGTCAGCCGCGGCGAGCTGACCGCCAAGCAGCAGCAGACCGCGCTGGACTGCGGCACGCAGCAGCCGCCGCCGAGCCAGAACGGCAACGGCCAGCCAGGCGGAACGCCGCAGGCCATCGGCGTCCGCGCGACGCCGGGCGCGCGATCGGGCTAGGATCGCCGCCGCGCTCTCAGCCGCCCAAACGCTCCACGATCGTCGCGGTCGCCATGCCGCCGCCGCAGCACATCGTCTGCAAACCGTAGCGCCCGCCGGTCGTCTCGAGCGCGTTAATCAGCGCGGTCATCAAGCGCGCGCCGGACGCGCCCAGCGGATGCCCCAGCGCGATCGCGCCGCCGTGGATATTCACCTTGTCCATATCGCCGCCGGTGTCCCGCTCCCAAATCCGCGGTACCGAGGCGAAGGCTTCGTTCACTTCGAAGACGTCAATCTCATCCAGGGCCAGGCCGGCGCGCCGCAGCGCTTTCTCGGTAGCGCCGATGGGCCCCGTCAGCATCAAATGCGGGTCGCTGCCGACTGTGACCGCCGCGATGACGCGCGCGCGCGACCGCAGCCCAAGCGCTTTGGCATGGTCCGCTGTCGTGACCAAAACCGCAGCCGCTCCATCGCTGATCTGGCTGCTGTTGCCGGCAGTGGTGACCCCGTCAGGCGTGAATACTGGCGCCAGCGCCGCCATCTTCTCCAGCGTGGTCGACGAACGAATGCCCTGGTCGCGCTCCACAGTGAAGAGGCTGCCGTCGTCATCCACGCCTTGAATTGGAGCGATCTCCCGGCGCAGCACGCCGGCTTCGGCGGCTTGCCAGGCGCGGCGATGGCTACCCAAACTCAGCTCATCCATATCCGCGCGCGTGATGCCCCACTTGGCCGCGATCTTGTCCGAGGCGATTCCCTGCGGGATCATGTTGTAGGCTTCCATAATCTTGTCCGTGAAGGGCAGCGCGCCTCTATCTCCCAGGCTGGAACCCATCGGCACGCGCGTCATGCTCTCCACGCCGCCGGCGATTACCGCGACCGCCTGTGACGCCGCGACCATGGCCGCGGCCAGGTGAATCGCTTGCTGGCTGCTGCCACACTGGAAGTCGACGCTCGTCGCCGGCACGTCAATCGGCAGCTCGGCATCCAAGACGACATTGCGCGCGATATTCATGGTCTGCTCCGCCACCTGGCTGACACAGCCGAAAACGACATGATCGATGCCGCGGCCGTCCAGACCGGCGCGTTCAAGCAGGGCCGCGACGACATGCGAACCCAGCTTGACCGGATGCTGCTCCCGCAGCCAGCCATTGCGCTTGCCCAGGGGCGTGCGGATGGCATCGACAATGACGACCTCATTCATGGCGAGTTCTCCTCAACCGGCACAACTGCAATATACCAGAAAGCGCCAGGAACTGACTACGGGTCGCTAGCAGGCGGGTAAATCAGAGCGCAAATGAATCGGGGCACAGCGAATCTGAAATGAAGATTTCGCTAGCGAATTGCGGCAAGGGCGCGCAACAAGTAATTCCGCTTGAGTAACGCGAATCCGGCAACAATGAAAGTGAATGCGCGTTTGCCATCAATGTAGCTGTGTGAAGAAGCGCGCGCCGAGGAGTCAGTATAGTTTCGGCGCCGGTTCAGCGGATGCTGCCACCCGCTTCATGACTAACTTTTGCTGCCAAAATAACTTCTGAAGGCTTTACTCGGTGTCCTCTTTTTTCCTCGGTGACCTCGGTGGTAATCTTCTTCTGTGACTCGCTTCATGTCTATTAAATCGGCGGCTGCGGCGACGCCAAGGTCTCCGCTTCCGACTCATAGCCCAGTTGACGCAGGGCCAGCACAGCCGCGTCGCGCGTCTTGTCGCGGCTGCTATCGGCGAAATCCAGCAGCGCGTCAACGGCGCGCCTGTCGCCAATTTTGCCCAAAGCCTGCGCGGCATTATAGGGCGTGAGGAATCCGGGCGCTTCCAGCGCGCGGATCAAATGGGGCACGGCGCGGTCGTCCTTGAGCTTGCCCAGCATCAGCGCGGCGCGTCCGCGAACAATTAGATCTTCCTGGCTGTTGTCCACGATGCTGATCAGCGTGCGCACCGCCTGGTCGCCGCCGACCATGCCCAATTTCATCACTGCCGTGCGCCGCCGGTCTTTGTTGACGTCCCGTAATTCGGAGAGGATGGTTCGTACTTTGCTGTCATTATTCGAGTCAGCCATCGGCCTCCGCCTTTCGACCAGGTATCGTCTTCAATGAAATCCACCGACTACACGCGCATACTCAGCCTGGCCTGCCCGGTTACCATTTTATCGCGTCTCGCGCCAAACACCCAGCGCCGGACGGCGAGTATGCCACCGTAAAACGATTGCGACTCTTCTACGCCGCAGTATAGCTTGCCGCCTAGGAAACGGCGAGCGTACTTTGTGCAGCTTGCCCAGAATCATCCGGCGCTGACAAGCAGCCGGCCGTCGTGAATCTGACAGACGCGATCGGCGCTATTGCCGATTTCCGGGCTGTGCGTGGCCATGACCAGGGTCTTGCCCGCGCCGCATGTCAGCCGCAGCAGCAGACGCAAGACCTGGGCGCCGGTCTCCTCGTCCAGGTTGCCGGTCGGCTCGTCGGCGAAGACGATGGCCGGCTCGTGCAACAGGGCGCGGGCGATGGCGACGCGCTGCTGTTCGCCGCCGCTCAGCTTGTCCGGGAAGGAATCCGCGCGAGACGCAAGGCCGACTCGCCCCAGCAACTCGAGCGCGCGCGGTTCAACCCCTTGCCGGCGGGCGCCGCCCAACTCCTTTGGCAACGTGACATTCTCCAAGACGGTCAAGGTTGGGATGAGGTTGAAGAATTGAAAGACGATGCCGATGCGCTCGCGCCGGAAGAGCGTCAGCCGCGTATCGCTGAGCGCGGTGATATCCGTGCCGTCGACGACGATGCTGCCGCGGTCAGGCTTGTCAATGCCGCTGAGCAAGTTCAGCAAGGTGCTTTTGCCGCTGCCGCTGGCGCCCAACAGCGCCAGGAATTCGCCCGGGCGGATGTCTAGATTGACGCCATCCAGCACGCGCAAGGCACGGTCGCCTTCGCTGTAAGTCTTGAGCAGATCGCGTATCTGCACCACCGGCGCTTGCTTCATGGCAGGCGCGCATTCCGCGCCAACGCCGGGCCGGCGATGGATTGACAGCGCTCGCTCCTCATGCATAAAGCCTATCGGAAAGCGCAAGTAGCGGGTAGTGTGTCTTTACGTTTTTCCGGGCAACGGCGCCGCGGATGCGATACAATAGAAATCTGATGGGCAGGGTTTAGTCTTTCAACATATCATAGTATCATGGTGAAAAGAGCAGTTGCGCCATCGCGGCGCATGTTTCAGGAGGCTAGGCAATGAAACGCATTCAATGGCTAATCTTGCTCGTGATTTCGGCGCTGCTGCTGATACCCGCCGCCCAGGGGCAGGACGATGGCAGCATCATAACGCCGGCAGACCCGGGCATGGTGAATCCGCAAGTCAACATAACTTTTCCGCCCGCAGTATACGTCGTTAGCGGCAGCGTGGATGTTCGCGGCACGGTCGCTCTGCCTGAACTCAGCAACTTCTTCATCGAGTTCCGTCCCCTGGCGCTGGACGCGGACGCGGGCGACGAAGAAACCGATAGACAATGGTTCCCGGCCACCTTACCGCGGATTACTGCCGTGACCGACGATATCCTGGGTACCTGGAATACAATAACGCAACTCGACGGCTTGTATGAATTGCGCCTTGCCGTCAACCCCAATAGCGAGACGCCAACCTACTTCCGCGTCAGCCCGATTCGAATCGAGAATAATCCGCCCTCCTTCGTCGCGGCCGAGCAGGCGGCAATGGTTGACGAACCCATGACGGAAGAGGAACCGGTCGCGGAAGAAGCAGCCGAAGAGGCCGTTTCCGAGACGGAGCCCGAGGCAACAGAGCCCGAAGCAACGGCGACGCACGATCCAAGGCCGCGCGTCACCGCCCTGGTCAACAGCAACGTGCGCAACGGCGATTCAATTCTATATACGATTATCGGCGGATTGCGTGAAGGCGAGTCAGCCCTGATCAAGGGCCTCAGCAGCTACAACACCGGCTGGTTCTATATTGAACTGCCTAGCGGCCGCAGCGGCTTCATCCATCCCAACATCGTGCGTGCCGAGGGCGATCTCACAAACCTCGCGCGCATCAACCCGCCGCCGCTGCCGCCCACGCCGATTCCCGTCCCGACGGCTGTGCCCGTTGCGCCGGCCGCGCCAAGCAACGGCGCCAACCTGATTATGCGCGATATCGTCATTGACCCGCATCCGGCGACCTGCCGAGTGGGATACAGCATCCATGTCACGGTGGCCAACATCGGCAACGGCGCGGCCTTGAGTGGCGGCATAATCCGCGTTACGGATCTGGTCCAGGGCGAGCCACAACGCGAACGCACCAACATCGGTTTCGGACCCTTGGCGGCCGGCGGATCCCAGCGGATTAATGGCTTTCTGACGCCGCAGGTACACGTTGACAGGTTGCACAACATCAACTTTGAACTCGATTACGGCAATCAGATCATCGAGACCAATGAGAACGATAATCTCCACGCGGAGGCGCCCTACATCCTGCAGAAAGGCAACTGCTAAACAGCGATTTCAGCGCCGGGGCGGGGCGCTCAGCCTCGCTCCACCGCTTCTCTCCGCAGCACCGTATAACGATTCAAGCCGCCGTCCGCGCGGTAGTCGGCGATGACCGTCAAGCCGGACGCCGCAATCAGCGAGGCGTGTTCGTCATCGTCGATGTAGTGACAATAGCGCAAGGCGCGCTCGCCCCGCCGCCAATCCAGCAGGTAATCGTGGCGCTCCACAGCGATATCGTCCGGCCAGGGCAGGATGCGCCGGCGAAAACGCTCCTGCTCGTAAAAGCGCCAGGCCGCCAGCGCCAGCCAGCCACCCGGCGCGACGCAAGCCGCCGCCGCCCGCAGCAGCTCCCGCCGCCGCTCACTGCCCGGCACATGATGCAGCAGGCCGAATAGCGCCACCAACTGCGCCGAACGCGCCGGCAGCGACCCCAAGATCACGTCTTGCTCGATTAGCTCCAGCTTGACGCGCGCCGGCTGGCAACGCGCGTAAGTCAGCAATTCGGCGTTGCTGTCGACGCCAATATACGTGAACGCGCCCGCCTGCCGCTCGGCCAGGAAGCGCGCCAGCCGCCCGTTGCCGCAGCCGATATCCAGCACCGACTGTAGCGGCAAGTCGACGACGGCAAGCATCCGCTCCCAGCCCGGCCAGGCCTTTTGCCGCGAGGCGTCAAAGTCCGCCGCCGTCCGGCAATAGAACTCGCGATTGATCTGATTCAGCCGGCCTTGCGTTTCGCTGTCCATGCGCATAGTCCTGGTCATAATAATTCCAGATTTGTGACGAGAATTTCGCTGGATACTCCTTTTAGGACGTCGGGTCACCCTTCCCTGATGATTCGGATGCCTGCCATAGAGATGGCAGGACAGGGCCGGGGATGGGGTAGAGAAAGCGTGAACCGCTCAGGTAAGAACGCGCTATCGATTGCCGTCTGAACTATTGTAAAGAGACCGCAACCCCGCCGCGTATCCTGCGTTTCAACGCGTATGCGCGACTCGAGTTTTTCCTTTTCGCGCAACTAATATGTTATAGTGTGACCAAGCCTTGCCGATATTGCCAGGAGCATATCGCTTCTAGGGAGTGGAACCGGCGATATCGAGCGTATTCGTTGATTAACAGGGCGTATGCCTATTACAAGAATCCGCCAGCTAAACGCTAACGACTCGTACTGCTGGCGGCAACCAACGCGAATGCGCGATACACAAGAGGGAAGGCGATGGCAGAGGATCAGAATTTCCGCAATTACTACAACGAGGGCCGCAGCAAGTTCCAGGCCATTCAGAACAAAGTGTTCTGGAAAGAGCTATTGAGCCACCTGCGCGGCCGGCACGACGAATTGATGAGTTTCGACGAGATTCGCAGCCGGCTGCACCTGCACGAAGAACATTACGAAGGCGTGCGCGATGTGCCGCTGGACCATATCGTAGGCAGCGTCGGCCGCTACAAAGACTTCAATTCGCAGTTCTTGCCCAAGCGCGGCAATATGCGCGAACGCTGGAGCCGCGTCTACGCGCTGGCGAACAGCATGGAAGGGCCGCCGCCTATTGAGCTGTACAAAGTGGGCGACGCCTACTTTGTGCGCGATGGCAATCACCGCGTTTCAGTCGCGCGGGAACTGGGCGCCAAGACCATCCAGGCGCACGTGGTCGAGCTGCCGACGACCGTTCCCCTGCGCCCGGGCATGAGCGCGCAAGAGCTGCAATCGGCCGAAGCCTACGCCAATTTTCTGGACGAGACCGGCCTGTCCCGCGCCGTGCCCAATCACGAATCGATCGAGCTGTCCGTGCCTTCGCGCTACCACGAGCTGATGGGGCATATCTTTCTGCATCAGCGGGTGATGGAGCGGCTCGAGGGCCGCGCGCTGACCACCGAAAAAGCCACGGCCGACTGGTATCACACCATCTACAAGCCCGCCATCGACCTGATCCGCAAGTATGCCGTGCTTGACTTGGCCAAAGGCCGCAAGACGCCGCGCACCGAAGGCGATCTCTTCCTCTGGCTGATGCTGAATCTGCTGGACCTGCGACATCAGTACGGCGACGAAGCGCCCGTCAAATCATTCAGCGGCGCCATCAAATCCTACCTGGAAGTCGAACACGCGCAGGTGCCGGAAGCGCTCGAGCGCGAGAACGACAGCACCGTGATGCTCACGCGGACGCAAGCCATGAAACACGTGCGCGAGAAGCGCGAACAGCAGCGGGACGAAGAAGACCCCTCCGCCACCGACGCTCTAATATCCTGAAGGACGCGCCTTGACTGCGCGTTCGCTCGGATTTGCCTCCCCCTCCCTGGCTTGCCGGATGCTCCTCATAGAGATGAGGAGACCGGGCCAGGGGATAGGGTAAACGCGGCGCTCAGCGACGGGGCGCCTCCAGCGCCGTCAACTTCATGAACGCGCGCTCTCGCTGGCTCAAATCAGCGAGGAATGTTTCGCTATGATCGCGCAAGCCGAGCGCCTCGTAGGCGCTTCTGATATTGTCACGGACGTAGTGAACACTAAGGTTCAGCTCGTTGGCAATGAGCGCAGCCGGCATCCCCTCAATGGCATAAAGCTCAATCACTCGGCGAATTCTCGTGTTTAAGCCTTCATATTGAACCGGCCTCGGCAGCGCGATTGCCAGCGGTCTGGTCGCCCGCCGATGATTGAGCAAGCGGCGCGCGGTATCCATCTTCGCGCTGTAGAGAAACTCGTCCTTGCTCAGTCGGCTGGCTATGCAAACGGCAGAGGCAATATGAAAGCGAACATCCTGTTTGTGCAGAAAGGCGCGCGCCCCGCCCTCCGCGGCGGCGTAGAACAAGTCCAGATCATCAACATACGACAGACACACAACGGCCGCTCCGGCGACAGTCGTGACCAGGCGCTGAATGGACTGGCGGATGTCCCCGCGCTCGCCGGCATTGTTGACATCAAGAATGATCACATCCGGGTATTCCGCGGCTTCGACGCCCTCAAGCGCCCGCCAAAAGTCTGCCAGGTTCGAGTAATCCGTTAACGCGCGCGTGCGCCTGTCCCAGGCGAGATAAGCGTGGATGGCCTTCTCGGTGTAATAATCACTGTCGATAAGCGCCACCCTCAGGTTTATGCCGCCGACACTGGTCATTGCGCCACTCCTTGCTTCAGATAAGCCACGACTTCCGCCGCCAAATCATAATCGCCGCCGGGGATGATATACGCGCCTTGAATCAAACCGGCCATCCGGTCCACCAACTCCTGCGCGATTTCCATGCCCGCTTCCGGCGCGTTCACCGCGGTCGCGATCCGCTGGATTATCGAGTCGGGGATGCTGATGCCAGGCACCTCGTTGTTCAGAAAGCGCGCCTGTCGATGACTGCGCAGCGGCATCACCGCCATCAGAACGGGCAACTCAAACGCGGCGCCAGTCAGCTCTTCATAGCGTTGATGAAAGCGCCGGATGCGCCCGGGCTCGAAGATGGCTTGCCCCAGCGCGAAATCGGCGCCGGCGCCCATCTTCTTTTGCAAGACGCGGATCTCGCGATCGAGGTCGTCCGCGCCCATATTCAGCGCGCAGCCGACGGTAAAGCTGCTGGGCATGCCGATGCTGTGCCCGGCCATGTCCACGCCCTGGTTCATACCTTGCTTGATCACGCCGATCAAGCGCGAGGGCGCGACATCATTGAGATCGCTGGCGTCGGGAAAGTCGCCGATGCGCGTTGGATCGCCCATGACGACGAATAGATTGCGCAGACCCAGCGCATGCGACGCCAGCAAGTCGCCCTGGACGCGCAGCATATTGCGGCCCCGCGTCGGGAAGTGCAAGACCGTCTCAATGCCGAGCTGCGACTGCAGCAAGTGGGCGACCGCCCAAGCGCTCATCTTCATGCGCGCCGCCGGTGTATCGGCCACGTTGATCAGGTCGGCGCCGGCCGCCCGCAAACGCCGCGCAGCCTGCAGCAAGGTGTCCGTACGGTAGCTGCGCAGGGGCGCCATTTCCACTGTAACGGTAAATTCGCCCGCTTCGAGGCGCTGCGCCAATTCGGTCGGCGCGTCTGGCAAACGCGTCTCCTGCTCCATGTCGATCGGGCCGATATGCAGATCGACGAAGTCAGCCGATGGTTGGTCAAGCGAGGCGCGCATGGCGGCGATATGCTCCGGCGTCGTGCCGCAGCAGCCGCCAATCACCGTGGCGCCGATATTGACGAAGGTCGTAGCGCAATCGGCGAAATACTCGGCCGTCGCCGGAAACAAAATGCGCCCGCCGACCACCTCGGGGAAACCGGCGTTGGGCATGGCGGAGAAGACGGCGTCCGGTACGGCGTAACGCATCTGCCGCAGAATCTCGGCGATGCCGGCCGGCCCGCTGCCGCAATTGACGCCGATGACATCCGCGCCTGACTTGTGCAGGTCGTTGGCCACCCGCGCCGGCGGATACCCGCCATAACTCAGATTCTCATGATAAAAGGTCGCCTGGGCGATGATTGGCATATCCGGCGCCAGGTCGCGCAGGACGCCTATCGCGAGAAGAAGTTCGCGGTGCTCGCTGAAGGTCTCGAACTGCACGACATCGACGCCGCCGCTGACCAGCGCCCGGAGCTGCGCGGCGAAAGCGGCTTCCGCTTCAGCGCGCGACAGGCGGCCGTAGGGATAGATTCCCACTCCCAGCGGACCGACCGAGCCGGCGATGTAGACATTGGCGCGGTCGCTCTCGGCGATTGCAAGCCGGGCCAGCTCCACCCCGCGGCGATTGTACGGCTCAACCTGGCCATCGCGCCCGGCGCTGGCCAGCTTGTAACTGTTGGCGCCAAAAGTATTGGTCTCGATAAGCTCGGCGCCGGCTGCGATATACGCCTTGTGTATATCCAGCACCACGTTGGGGTCGTCGACATTCATGGCGTCGAAACAAGCGTCGGCGCGAGCATGAGACTGCTCATGCAGCATCGTGCCCATCGCGCCGTCCGCCAGGATTGGCGCGCCGATCCTCAGTCGCTCGCGAAATGGCAATTTCTTCATCTGCGCCTCGCGTTCTCAGTAAGTGCAAGTAAGTCATTCAAATGCTTACCACAGAGAGCGCAGAGGATACACAGAGTACACCGAGTAAAGCATTTTTGTGATCATATGCCAGCAAACTTTTCTTTTGTTGAATGGTCTGCCTATACTGCGGCAGAATCGAAACAAAGCGAAACCCTCTGCGCCCTCTGTGTGTCCTCAATTTCCTCTGTGGTAAATGAAAAGTTTCTTGAGACGAGATATTCGCAACTGACTCGCGTTGACTTCTCTCCGCCGACATACGCGTTCGCGCCGGCGAAACGGGCGCGCGCGTTTGCTACCCGGCGCCTGAGATTCGCGTATGGTAATAATGTAGGCGATACACGCTGCCGGAAGTGTAGCAGAAACGGGCGTCGCCTTCTATGCGAAGCGGGAGTTTCGCCAGGGCAGTCGCCTCAAAATCGCCTCGCGCCGACCGCCACACCATTGTGTGAAATTGTAGGGGCGTCTCGCTGAGACGCCCGCGAAAATAGACTTCAACCGGCGGGCGTTTCGACGAAACGCCCCTACAGATTTCGAAAGTTACCGTGTAAACGGGAGGCATTCGCTCAATCTCTTACTGAAGCGATTGCCACAGGAGTTTGACGTTTTGAACAGGCTGTGCCACGCCAGGCATCGCATCAGAGCCGCAAAGCTGCCGGCCTGGGCAACGCGCTGCGGCCGCGCCGCCAGGCGCTACGGAACTAAACTCGCAAATGGTACGCTGCGCTTCCTGCGCTTCAGCCTGGCGCAGATACGCGGCGGGCGCGGGCTGATCAAGCGCGGCGGCGTCTACTATGTGCCGCTGTGGCTGCCGATTGCGCTGGCTCTGCTGCTGGCTTCGAGCGTGTTCTGGGCAGATATTGCCGGCGCAGCTTATCACGGCGCCAAGTCCGCGATCCACTTGCTGCGCGGCCGCGGCGACGCTGAGCTGGCGCCGTTCTTCGCGCCCGCCGTTCAGCATTGGTCCCGCAAAATCGGCGAATGGTCAGCCCTCCACGAGGTCGACCCAAACCTGCTGGCGACGGTGATGCAAATTGAATCTTGCGGCCACCCCACGGTTATCAGCAACGCCGGCGCGCAAGGGCTGTTCCAGGTCATGCCCTTTCACTTTGCCGAGGGCGAGAACATGCTCGATCCCGACACCAACGCGCGGCGGGGCAGCGCCTTCCTCAAGCAATGCCATCAGGCGGCCGGCGGCGTCATCGGCTTGACGCTGGCCTGTTACAACGGCGGCGGCTCGGTGCTCAGCCAGCCCCGCGAGAACTGGTCGCGGGAGACGCAACGCTATTACCGCTGGGGCGTCGGGATCTACAGCGACGCGATTGCCGGCCGCGCTGCCAGCGAAACTTTCGACCAGTGGCTGGCCGCTGGCGGCCGCCGCCTCTGCAACAGCGCGGCAAGCGAGTTAGGCCTCTAAAACTCGACTGATAATGCAAATCTTCCTCAGGAAATGCTTGGAAACTGCAATAGCAATACAGTAGGAAGATCGCTCGCAAGGCTGAGCAACCTGTAATCGCCACATTCGCCTTAGTCAGCTCCCCCTCTCCGATGATTCGGAGAGGGGG
>VXLV01000150.1 GCA_009841405.1 Chloroflexota bacterium
GAAAATCTGGCCCGCGAGAAGCGCTCCCCTTCCCTAGCTTGCTGGGGAAGGGGCCAGGGGATGGGGTAAAACTGTGGCGTCTCAACATTCTCATAACTTGCTTGGAATCACTTCTGTGTCTCTGTGGTGAAACCCTACCCGCAGCCGGCGGTGACGCCATACACAACGCGCAGGCGCTGATTGGCCGGGACCGCTTCCAGGCTGCACTCGGTGCCGTTAGTCCATAAAATGCGCAGGTCGGCAGCGCTCGCGTCGCCCAAACCAAAATGCAGCGCCAGTTGATTATTGCCGCCCAACCCGGCGCCGATGCTCACTGTCTGCTGCTGCGCCAGGCCATCCGGAATCGTCACGTATACGGTAGACCCAACGGCATCGCGGTTAACGACGGCAGTCCCTCCCTGACTCGTCGGGGAGGGATTTAGGGTGGGGTTATTCCCACGCAAGTCAAGCGACAGCCAGCGTCCGCCGCCGCCCTGATTCTGCAGCAGGCGGTAGCCGCTGTTCCAATTGCCCGTGACCAGATCGAGGTCGCCGTCCCGGTCGTAATCGGCGTAGGCCACGCCAAGCGTCGCCAGATCAGCGTCGATGCCGCTGGCGGCGCTGACATCAAGGAAGCCGCGGTGTCGGTCATTGCGGAACAGGGCATCGGCGCGCGGGTTCATGAAGCTGACTTCTAGCTCGGGGAAAGTCTGATGATAATTGGTGGCAGCCACGTAAAGGTCTTGCCAGCCATCGTTGTCGAAATCGAAGAAGACCGCGCCCCAGCCGACGCCGTTATCCGGTCCCATATTGATGGCGCTGCCGCTTGAGCGCGCGCGATTGCGGAAGCCGCCGCCGCCATCGTTCATCAGCAGGTGCATCTGATAGACCATATCGGTGATGTACAGGTCCAGATCGCCGTCATTGTCATAATCGCTGGCGTCCACGCCCATGCCGTTGATCAGCAGATCGGCGCCGCTCTCGGCCGAAACGTTCGTCCAGCACCAGTGGCCGCAGCCGACGCCATCGTTGCGCCAGAGCACATTGCCGATTTCATTCTGCAATTTGTCGTTGACGACGTAGATATCGCTGTCGCCATCGCCGTCATAATCGAGGAAGGCCGGCGCGAAGCCCGCGCCCAGGGTCATGGCGTAGTCCAGGCTCGCGGTCACATCGGTGAAGCTGCCGTCGCCATTGTTGTGATACAAGCGGTCTTGCTGCAATGTGAAATCGACCGGATCGCATTCGGGGAAGCAAGACCAATTGGTCACGTATAAGTCGAGCCAGCCATCGCGGTCGTAATCGCCCCAGGCGGCTGATGTGCCCTTGCCGGTGTCGCCGACGCCGGCCTGCAGCGTAACATCGCGGAAGCCGCGGCCGCCCTCGTTGCGAAAGAGCCTGTTGGCGCCGAAATTCCCGATGTAAAGGTCAAGCCAACCATCGTTGTCGTAGTCGGCCCAGACCGCGCCGCCGCTAGGCACATCGGGCAGGCTGAGCAGCAGCGAGTGCTCGGAGAGGGAGAATGTGCCATCGCCTTGGTTGCGATACAGCGCGTTGGGGTCGAGGTTGCCGGTCACAAAGAGGTCGACCCAACCGTCGCGGTCATAGTCGCCCCAGGCTTGCCCGATGGCCAGGTAGCCCTGCATCGCCTCTTTATCGTCCCAGACGCCGCGATGCGTCGCCGTGATGCCGGCTTCGGCGCTGACATCGCGGAAGATCGGGTTCTCGCCCTGCGCGCTCGCCATCAAGGTCGCCGATATGGTCAGCATTATAAAAGTGTACTGAAACGCCTCAAGCATTGTCGCTCCCAAGCCAGGACATACATGCAGAATGTTGCTAACACGGTTAGTGAACGATCCAAATAAAAGCATGCAAATGGTCGGACTCAGCTAACCATGATAACGCGTCCGCCGGCGCCGGTAAAGCAAGTCGCGCCAGGACCGGTTGACTCTATGACAACAGGCTCTTTCCAGCGAATCACTTGGGGACTGCCAAATGCGGAGACTCTGTGGAATACTCTTTGCGAATTCAGCTTAGTATTTCTATTCAAGGGCGGTCCGACCGGGATATGAAACGTCAAGTTTCCAGCGTCGCTTTGTTGATTATTGGGCTCTGTCTTGTCTCGCCAGTCGTGGCCTTTGATTGCGCCGACCCACTCGGCTGCGTCGAGGTAGCGCCGGGTGACACGATTGTGCTGGGCGCAATGTTGACGTATTCCGGCGCTAACGCTTTTTTCGGCGAGGATTCTCTAGGCGGCATTGAGCTGGCGATTCTGGATCGCGGCGGCGAGGTGCTCGGGCGCGAGATCGAATTGACTGGCGCGGATGATCAATGTACATCGGAAGGCGGGCAAGCGGCAGGACAGCGGATGGCATCCGACCGGACGATAGTGGGCATCATTGGGCCAAGCTGCACGAGCGCGGCGCAAGGCGCTCTGCCCATCATCAGCGAAGCCGGCATGCTGACTATATCACCGACCAATACCGCGCCGGAGTTGACCAATGCCGATACAGATTCGGGCGGCGCCTGGCGCCCCGGCTATTATCGCATCACACCCAACGACCGCTTCCAGGGCTTGCTGGTGGGGCAATTCGCCTACCGCGTCCTGGGCGCTCGAAGGGTGGCGACTGTCCACGACGGCGGCACGTACACGGAAAGTCTTACCGGCATCATGCGGGAAACCTTCTTGGAATTGGGCGGCGAAGTCGTATTTACGGGGAGCATAAATGTCGGCGATGTGGATATGACCGCTGTCTTGACGGAGGTAGCCGCCAGCGGACCCGATATCTTGTTCGCGCCCTTCTTTCCGCCCGAATCGGAATTCATCACCGCGCAGATGGCGTCCATTTCTGGATTGGAAGACACGGTGATAATGGTCGCCGATGCCAGCCTGGTGAATTCGTATGCCCCGAATACTGGGGAAGCGGCCCTCGGCGCGTATTTGTCGGGTCCCAATATCACTGGCGAAAAGTACGAAACGCTGCTCAAGGCCTGGGAAGATGAATTCGGCGGAAGGCCGCCCAGCAGCTTCCACGCCCACGCCTACGATGCGACCAATCTGGTGTTGAACGCGGTCGAAAAAGTAGCGATCGAGGCTGACGATGGCACACTCTTCATCGGTCGCCAGGCGATGCGCGAAGCCATAAGCGCGGTTGAGAATTACGACGGGGTGACGGGCAATTTGACCTGCCTGGATGAATCACCGTATGCTGGTGATTGCGGCAATCCCGAGTCGTTGGCAGTATTCGAGATTACTGAAGCGGTGCTCTATGACGGCCTGTGGCCGCCGCCGGCCGTTTGGGATTTGTCGATGCTGCCGGAAGAGAGCTAGCGCACCGTCCGCCGCGCGTAGAGCGGCCATTCCAGCGGCAGGCCCAGTTGATCTTTCAGCAGGCGCTGGAAGTCGCGCAGGCGGCTCTCGGTATTGCGGACTTGTCGCGGCTTGAGCCCCTTGTCCAGGCAGTAGGCGGCCAAGGCGCCCGCCGCCTCGCCGATATTCCACTCCACCGGATGCAGGCGGTAGCAGCCGTTGGTGATATGCGTCACGCCCAGGTTCTTGCAAGCCGGCAGCAGATTCTCCACCCGCTTGGGTATCAGGGCGCCGAGCGGGATCTGAAAGGGATAGCTGCTGATGTCGATGTAGTTGCGCAGGCCCGTGCTTGGGTGCAAGTCGATGCGGTAACTGCCGATACCGACGCTGTCGTCGAATTGTTCGGCGGTGTCGAAGCCCTCGCGCTGCTGCACGCCGACGTGCTGCTCAAGCACGGTGAATTCGGCTTCGATGCGCCGCGCCTCGCGCACGTAGACATATTTGGCCATGCCGTCGCCCGTGCCGACCACATCGTGCCGCAGGCGCAATCCCGGATAGCCGTAACCTTTGCCGTCATCGCGCGGCGCTTCGGTCTGCATCCAGTAGAGCATGGCGTAACTCAACTGCTTGCATTCGCGCAGCGCCGCCTGCTTCACCTCATCCGAAACGCCCAGCAACGGCTTGAGCCAGTAGTCAATCTGCGGCCAATTCACCAGCGTGATGTCGCTGCGGAAGGCGCCCTCGCGATAATGCCCTTTATACAAGATGCGCCGGAAATGCCAGAGATCGCCCGGGAAGGCTCTGTACTGGCGCCGGTCGTGGCTGTGGAAGATCTTGCGATGGACCGGCTCCAACGTGATCGGGCTGGAGTAATACCAGCTCAGCTGCTTGTCCGGCCAGAAGTCGGCTTTGTACTCGCGCCAGAAGTCATAATCTTCGGGCTTGTCGATGGTGTGGTCTTCGCCTTCCAGGTGGTCGATGGCGAAGCACCAGGAGATCGACTGCTGGTCCAGGGGCAGCGGGTCGCCGTCGACCGCGTGCATTTCGCCGGTCTGCGCCTGGCTCTCGGCGCCGATGATATACTCGACCCCGGCCAGCTCCAGCAGGTCGCCCAGTTCAGTGGCGTCCAGGATGTAGGGCGCGGTCACGACGACTCGCTCGCCGGATTGCGAATCCTCCAGCGTCACGGCCAGTACGCGGTCGCCGTCGGTCTCGGCCGCGACCGGAATGTGATAGAGCAAGACGTCCAACTGCTGGCTGGAGCGGTAAGGCGCCAGCAGCTCCTCGATAACGGCGAGGCCCACGCGCGGCTCGTGACAGAGGCGGCTGACATTGCCTTGGCCGGGGTTCAGATTCATCGTGTGGCGCGCTTTGTCCGTCAGCGGGTAGTTGCGGCGGTAATAATCGCGGACGCCGTCGGCGAAGCGCATATAGGTGGCGGTCGCGCCGCATTGGTCAACCCAGGGGTTCTCGTCGGGCGGGACTGCTTGCGCGGTCAGTTGGCCGCCGATCCAGTCGGTTTCTTCGCTCATGATGACCGATTTGCCCATGCGCAGCGCCGATAGAGCCGCGCCGATGGCGCCCGTGCCGCCGCCGACGATGAGGATGTCGCATTGCCGTTCCTTCATTGACTGATTCCTTCTTGTGCCTGGATTTGACAGTTTCATTCAGAGTCTAATATAATCAGGGCGCGAAAGGCAAATTCACTGGCGAAGGCTTGGCGCATGGATCAAACGCAAATCCCTACATATCTGGCACTGGCTATGAATGCAATAGTCGTGCTACTGATGGTTGCTTCATTCTTCCGGCGCTATGCCACGAAGGACGACATCAAAGACCTGAATGACAGACTGGCCGGCGTCGAAGCCAGGCTAGGCAACGTCGAAGCCGGGCAGGCGGCGCTTGAATCCAGGCAAGCCGCACTGGAAAACCAGTTTATCGACGTAAACCGCAATGTGCGCGAAATCGGCAAGAAAGTCGACGCTTCACTAGACTTGCACAATGCTGTCCGCACGGATTTGGGAGTCCTGCAAGCAGCGGTCAACCGCCTGGACAGCTATTTCGAAACCCCCAAGCTCAAATCCTCCTGAGCCTCACGCTACCGGGCAATCCTCACAGCGCCATCACATCTTCGGCGCGGGCTTGGCAAAATGTCGGCGGCCCTGCATCGGCTGGTAATGATAGTCATTCTCGGCGCACCAGTCGGCGATGGGATTGGCGCCGCCGGTGAAGTCGAAGTTTTTGTTGTCGTCGGCCGGCTCGCCGACCAGGTAACGCTCGATCGGCGACAACTTCTCGATCATGTCCGGCGCCTGCTGCCGATAATCCGTCGGCGCAATCCAGTCGTAACTGTAGCCGATCATGACAGCTTTGCGCGTACGGTCGGTCATGTTGGCGGCGCCGGCGTGCCAGGTGCGGTTTTCGAAGAAGACGGCATCGCCCGGGCGCAGCAGCGGCTCGACCGCGGTCGCGGGATCAACCCCGCCCGGCGGGATGTCGATCGGTTCCGTGAGCTGGTTGCTGCCGGCCGCCATCATGGTCACGCCGCTGTTTGGCTGGCTCAAGTCTGTGAGGTAATAGGCGACTTTCAGCGAGTGCCGCGGGATGAATTGGTCGCCAAGGTCGCGCATAGACATGTAGTGGTCACGGTGCCAGCCGGGCAAACGCTCGTCGCTGGAGGCGCCTGGCGGGTCGGGATGGCGGTAGATCAGGTGGCTGGTCAGCAGCGACAACCAGGGGCTGAGCAGCTGCGCCACGATCGAGAAGACCTTGGGGTTGGCGATCAGCGGCAAGAAGGCATCGTCCATCGAGACGCAGTTGCGGAAGCCATCGTACAAGCCACCCGGCCGGCGCTGGCGATTGAGCTCGCGGTCGGAGGCGATCAGTCGGTCGCCGGCTTCGATCAGCGCGGAGACGGTATCGCTGTCGATCGCGCCGCGCATAATCAGGTAGCCTTCGTCATCGAATTGCCGCTTTTGCTCTGGCGCGATCTCTACAAATTGCATTTTTCTCCACACTAGCCTCGCGCCATAGAGTTATACACCTATCGCTGCCTCCCGCGAAACAA
>VXLV01000100.1:0-54611 GCA_009841405.1 Chloroflexota bacterium
TAATATCGTGGGATGTTTTTTTTTTTTATATCTGACTGGGTTAGTCCCCGGTTCTACCCCACCCCCCAACCCCCTCCCCGAAGCATCGGGGAGGGGGAGCGCCTTGAAACAGCCAGGCGCTAGGCGGCGACAAGAGTACATGTCACAGAGTTGAGTCACCCTTCCCCGTTGATACGGGGAAGGGCCGGGGATGGGGTAGAATCCGGACGGTACAGCAGATAGCAGGGACAATCTATGGCGGCAAACAACCCGCTGGTGAAAGCCCAGCGTCTTCCCTTCATCAGCCCGCGCTCGATTGAGATACTGACCAAGAGTTGGTCTTATCTGTTTTTGCTGGGCCTGGTGGTTTATTTCTCGCTGGTGGGCACGGGCTTTTTCTCCGTTCGCAACTTCTCCTCGATTCTGACCACCAGCACCTTGATCATGCTAATGTCCATCGGGCAGACCTACGTGGTCATTACCGCGGGGATCGACTTGTCGATTGGCTGGACGGTGGGTTTGTCGTCGGTGACCACCGCGCGGGTCATGCGCGATTTGGCCGCGGGCGGCAACGACATCGCCTTCGCGATGCTGATGGGCGTCTTCGCCGGCCTGCTGGTGGCGCTTATACCCGGCTTGGTCAACGGCGTCCTGGTGGCGCGCGTGAAGGTGCCGCCCTTCATCGCAACCCTGGGCATGTTCGGCATCGTGCGCGGGGCCGCCTTCCTGCTTACCGACGGCCAGCAGGTGGTGCGCGGCTTGTCGGCGGAATTGCGCGAGGCGCTGCGCGGCATCGGCAACGGCAGCCTGCTCTACTATATTCCCGACGACGGCTTCCACTGGTTCGCGCTGCCGCCCGATTTGGCGCCGCAGCAGTTGCGCGTGGTGTCGCAGCTCATGCCCTACCCCGTCATCATTACGGCGTTGGTGGTGGTCGTTTTCGCCTTCATCCTGGCGCGGACGAAATTCGGCCGGCATACCTATGTCATCGGCGGCAGCGAAGAAGCCGCCCGCCGCTCCGGCATTAATGTCGACCGCCACCTGCTGATTATCTATGTCATTTGCGGCTTCACCGCGGGCATCGCGGGCGTGCTGCACCTTTTCCGCTTCACAGCCGGCGCGCCCCAGGCGGGCGAAGCGGCGCTGCTCTCATCGGTGGCCGCGGTCGTCATCGGCGGCACCAATCTCTTCGGCGGCGAGGGCGATATCATGGGCGCGGTCGTCGGCTCGCTGATCATCGCCGTCTTGCAGACTGGCCTGGTCATCCTGAATATCGACTCTATCTGGCAATTCATCGTCGTCGGCGTGGTCATCATCATCGCCGTGCTGGTCAATCAGCTGCAAGCGGCGTTGGAAAGGCTTCAGAGCAATGTCTAAACCTACCCCTCCCCGAAGCATCAGGGAAGGGAGTTTGTATGCTTTACAAGCGGCTTGAGCGCACGGAACTAACCTCCCCCCATTGCTATGGGGGGATTGAGGGGGGTAGACAAGAAAGGCTGCAAAGCAATGTCTGACAAAGCCAAGCCCGTACTCACCGCGACCGGCGTCAGCAAGCATTTCGGCGGCTTGACCGCGGTCGACGCGGTCGACTTTGAAGTGCGCGCGGGCGAAGTGGTGGCGTTGCTGGGCGACAACGGCGCGGGCAAGTCCACGCTAATCAAGTGCATCTCCGGCGTTTACCGGCCCGAGCAAGGCAAGGTGATGTTCAACGGCGAGGACATCACGCATCACGCCCCGGCCGATATCCGCAGCCGCGGCATCGAGACGATTTATCAGGACCTGGCGCTGGCGGAAAATCTTGATGTCGGCGCCAACGTCTTCCTGGGCAAAGAGAAGACGCGCCGCCTCTTCGGGCTGATCCCGGTTACCGACGACAACTATATGCGCGAGGAGGCCTCCGGGGCGCTGGACGAGTTGGACATTCACATCCCGTCCTTGACGCAGAAGCTGGTCAACCTGTCCGGCGGGCAGCGTCAGGCGGTCGCCATCGCCCGCGCCATGTACTGGAACGCCCAACTGGTGATCATGGACGAGCCGACGGCCGCCTTGGGCGTACCCGAGCAGCGCAAAGTGCTGGCGCTGATCCGCTCCTTGCGCGAAGGGGATATCCCGGTCATCCTCATCAGCCATACCATGCACGATGTGATGGCGGTGGCCGATCGTATGGTGATCATGCGTCGCGGCCGCATCGTGGCCAATATCAACCGCGCCGACGCCAGCGAAGAACTGATCGTGCGCCACATCGTCGGCAGCGCCGAGAATGGCGAAAACGCGGTGATGATCTGAGCGTCGCCGGGGAGTAGTGAATATCGCGGATATTTTCCTCTTAGCGAACACTGCGAAGATTTTTTCACCACCGAGGACACCGAGGTCACAGAGTTTTTCTTGTTTGATTGGCGAAGTTTTCGTGTCGGCTGTATTCACCAGTCCCCTCTGCCACGGGACTTTCCCTTGTCCAACCAATTCTGATACAATCGACTCAAGCCGTCAGGTTGGGAATGGAGGCTGATACGATGCGTGTGCCGAAGACGAAACCCAAGAGTAATCATGAGCTTGACGCGATGCGCCCTGATGATGGCGTGGTCGATGACGACTACGAAATGAGCAAGGAAGAAATCCTCGACAGCATTGAGCGTGGCTTCCGTGATATTCTCGCTGGTAAAGGACGTCCGGTGGAGGAATTCCTGGACGAGCTTGACAACGAATAAACCTTTTGAATCTAATTGGAGCTCTGGTCTTGCATGGGCTCGACTAAGAATTTCCGTGCGAATGTAATATGCCCAAGTACGTTATGCGAACTTGATTAGAAGTCTTAAGCGAGCATAGGGTTCACAAGTCCAATCCTTGCAAGGTGATGGTAGGGGCGGCCCGGTGGGTCGCCCCTACACGTTTCGCAGGATTCGTGTATATCTAGAGGTCGGCCATTGGCCGATCCGATTTGCCCGATTCAACAATTCCAGCGCTAGGAGTATCATGACCAGCACACTAACGCCCGGACGCTACCGCGGCTTGAAAGCGACCAGCCTGGCCGAGGCCGATGTCTTCGGCATCATCGCCTTCGACCAGCGCGGCAGCTACCGCAAGATGCTGCCGCCGGATACCGGCTACGATCAACTCGTCCAGGTCAAGAGCGAGATCATCGGCGCGCTCTCGCTTGACGCCAGCGCCATCCTCACCGACCCGGTATACGGCTTGCGCCCGGCCATGCAGATGAGCCCGAAAGCCGGCTTGCTGCTGGCGCTGGAGAAGAGCGGATACAGCGGTGATTCGAGCTTTCGCAGGACCGAGCTGCTGCCCGCCTGGACGCCGGAGAAAATCCGCAAGACCGGCGCCAACGCTGTCAAGTTCATGGTCTACTTCCATCCCGAAAGCGGCGCCCTGGCCGACGAACTGGAGGCGCTGATTCGGCGCGTCGTCTCCGACTGCCATACCTGGGACTTGCCGGTATTCCTCGAGCCGATGTCCTACAGCCTCGACCCAGCCGTCTCCAAGGACAGCGCCGAGTTCGCCGCCGGGCGCGCCGAGGTCGTCATCGAAACGGGGCGGCGCTTGTCGGGCACGGGCGCGGATGTGCTGAAAATGGAATTCCCGCTGGATATCCAGTTCAATCAAGATCGCGACGACTGGCGCGCCGCCTGCATTGAACTCAGCCGCGCGTCCAGCGTGCCCTGGGTGCTGCTGAGCGCGGGCGTCGACTTCGAGCAATTCAAGCCGCAGGTCGCGGTCGCCTGTCAAGCCGGGGCCAGCGGCTTTCTGGCGGGTCGCGCCATCTGGAAGGAAGCCGCCGCCATGTCGACCGCTGACCGCGCCGCCTTCCTGCGCGACGTTGCCGCCGAGCGCTTGCGCCAATTGCTGGCGATCGCAGCGGCCGACGCCCGGCCCTGGAGCGATTTCTACGCCGCGCCGGCTGCCGTCGAGAATTGGTACGAGAGTTACGCGTAAGCGGGCGACGATAATTTTGCCACAGAGTACACAGAGTAAATGAGAGTACACAGAGTAAAGCCATTCAAATACATTCTGGCAGCGACAATTTTAAGCAATGGGCGCCGGGATGTATTGCGTGAACGCTAAAGCATAATCATATCCTCTGTGAACTCATCAAAACTCTGTGCCCTCTGTGGCAAAAATGTGCCGGGAAACTGTAACAAGTAATGGAACAACGTAAATTCGGCAGCAGCGACCTGTACGCCTCGGCCATCGGCTTCGGCACCTGGGAAATGAGCGCGCGCCAATACGGCCATATCGACGCCGGCGAGGCCACGCGCGCGGTACAAAGCGCCATCGACCAGGGCATCACGCTTTTCGACACGTCGGAAACCTACGGTCCCTATCACTCCGAGCGGCTGCTGGGGCGTGCCCTGGGCGCGCGCCGCAAGGATGTCGTGCTGGTCACCAAAGTCGGCTTCACTTTCATGGACGACCCCGATCATCCGGGCCAGGCGAAAATCCAGGATCGCGATTCGTCAGCGCGCAACATCATTGAGCACGCCGAGGGCTGCCTGCGCCGCCTGGGGACAGACGTCATCGACCTGCTTCTGATCCACTTTCACGACCACAAGACCCCGCATGAAGAGACCATCGCCGGCCTGCAGCAGCTGCAAGCGGCCGGCAAGATCCGCTATTACGGCGTCTCCAATTACACTGCGCCGATGCTGGCCGCCTGCCAGGAGCATGGCCAGCTGACGACCAATCAGGTCGGCTACCACCTCTTTGACCGACGCGTCGAAACGGCGGTCTTGCCCTACTGCCGGGCGCAGGGCATCGGCTTCATGGCGTATGGCGCGCTGGCCTTCGGCTTGCTCAGCGGCGCCTTCTCGCCGGAGACGCGCTTCGTCGAT
Organism: Chloroflexota bacterium; assembly: GCA_009841405.1. Lineage (GTDB taxonomy): Bacteria > Chloroflexota > Anaerolineae > Aggregatilineales > Phototrophicaceae > UBA6055. Next base: position 4,818 of record VXLV01000100.1, read on the forward strand.
TGGGATTGGCGCAGCCGCGGCGATGCCTTTGGCTTGCCCCTCTTCCAGCGCGAGCCATTCCTCCGGGAGCTGAGCGCGGTCGAGCGGCTGAAGGCGCTGGCGGCGGAGCACGGCAAATCAGTCGCGCAACTGGCGATTGCCTGGCTGCTGGGCCGGCCCGGCGTCACGGTCGCGCTGGTGGGCATGCGCAACGAGCGCGAACTCAAGGAAAATATCGCGGCGGCCGAATGGCGGCTGTGCGCTGACGACTGCGCCGCCATCGAGCGCATCCTCGCCGACGAGGGCATTCCCAGCTACCGAGACGTCGAGTTGGTTACCTGAGCGGCTTTAGCGCGCCGCCTGCTCCAGCTTGCGGAAGAAATCGCGGTAAATGGCGTCGCGGTTGATGTCGAGCGCTTCGCGAATGACATGCCGCGGCGCCGCTTGTCGATACCAACGCGTGTCTCCGCTCAGGTACGGCGCGTCAATCAGCCGCGACGGGACCCAGTCCGGCTCAAGCAACCAGGCGAAGTTGATCAAATCCCAGATGATCCAGCTGCGCGCGAAGTGGTCGGTCAAGCCGTTCAAGGGGAAGTGCGGATTGTGCGTATACAGCCAATAGAGATAATCGCCGATTGCGCCGCGGCCCTTGACCCAGGCTTCCATCTCCGGCAGTGACAAGCCCAGTTGTACGCCGACGTGGAAACCGGGAAGATAGACCAGCGGCACGCCACTGTCAAAAAGCAGCTGCGAGGCGAGCATGTCCTGCTCCATGTTGAACGACGGCTGCGTGATGTTGGTGACGGTAGTGGGATAACCCGCCGTCCAGACGACCACGATGCGCTCGCTGATCTCCGGCGCCAGCAGCAGCGCCGAGGCCACATTGGTGACCGCGCCAATGGCAAGCACGTAAAGCGGGGAGTCGGCTGAGGCGGCGCGCGCGGTCTCTATCAGATGCGTGGCGGCGGCGCTTGCCACCGGCTCGTCGTAGCTATCGAGATAACGGTCAGAACCGCGAAAGACCTTGTCGGAGCAGTCGATGCCCATCTTTTCAGCGACCAGCAGAATCTCCTCGTAACTCAGCTCCATGCCGCGGCCGGGCTCCACCAAGGTGACGCCCTGCGGGTCAATCGCGTCGCGGTCGTGGACATCGACGCCGATTTGTTCCAGCCGCTCCAGCTGCGCGCGGTGCTCCGCCAGTAGCGCTGCGTCCGCTTCGGAGGCGCCGGCCGGATTTTCCTTGACGCGCGCGGCTGCCCGCAGCGTCTCCCAGCGCCGCCGGAAAGAATAGGGCGCGGCGTATATGCCGGCGATGTCCAGCTTGTCCTGCGAGAGCAGCGCCCAGGCCAGCGCGAACTGATCGTCGATTTCGTTGCGCGTGTCGGTGTCGATGACGCAGCGGATGCGCCCGGCTGGGGGACGCAACATGCGCTCGTATTGCGCGCGGCTGAGTTTTGGGAATTGTCGCAGGTGTTCCATAGTCGTCGCCTCACTTCTTATCTTAGGGCGACTCACAGAGCCGCCCCTACAGCGTTCCTGGCGGCGGGCGACTCACAGAGTCGCCCCTACATCGTCTCTGGCAGCGGGCGACTTGATAAGTCGCCCCTACGTCTTCTCCGGCGGCGGGCGACTCACAGAGTTGCCCCTACATCAGCACGCCCTCGGCGCGCAAGGCCGCTACCTCGGCGGCGCTGTAGCCGAGCTCGGCCGCGACCTCATCGCTGTGCTCGCCCAGGCGCGGCGGATGGCGATGATAGACCAGGGGCGTATCGGCCAGGTGCACGGGCGTGGCCAGCGACTTGACCAGACCCAGCGCCGGGTGCTCCAGCTCGATGATCATGCCGCGCTCGATGACGTGAGGGTCGCCCAGGGCCTCGGCCACAGTGTTGATGCGCCCGCAAGGCACGCCGGCTTCGCGCAGTTCGCTCAGCCATTGGTCGCTGCTCTTGCCGCGGATGATTTCGCGCACAGTTGGCAGCAGCGCTTCGTAATTGGCGATGCGCTCGACATTGCTTGCGAAGCGCGGGTCATTCGCCAGATCTTCGCGGCCGACATGCTGGCAGAAGGCGCGCCAGACATTGTCCGAGCCGACGCCCAGGATAAACCAGTCGCCATCGCTGGCTTGCACGGCTTCGTAGGGCACCACCTGCGGATGACGATTGCCGCGGCGGGGCGGATCGTTGCCCAAGGCGAAGTGCTCGGCAGCCAGGTTCTCAAGCCAGGTCATCTGCCCCTCTTGCAGCGACATGTCGATGAATTGGCCGCGGTCATTTTGATCGCGCGCGCGCAGCGCCGCCAGCACGCCGATCACGGTGAACAAGCCGCAGGTCATATCGGCCATGGGCGTGGGGAAGCGCATGGGCGCGCCATCGACTTCGCCGGTCAGCGCCATCGTGCCCGCTTCGGCTTGCGAGACCAGGTCGTAACCGGGCTGGCCGGCGCGCGGACCCGTGCGTCCGTAGCCGCTGATCGAAGCGTAGACCAGGCGCGGATTCAGCGCGCTCAGCGTATCGTAGTCGATGCCCGAACGCTGCAACGAGCCGGTCGTGGCCAGGTTGGTCAGGAAGACATCGGCATCGGCTACCAGCCGGCGCATGAATTTTCGCCCGCCCTCGGCGCGGATGTTCAGGGCAATGCCGCGTTTGTTGCGGTTGACCGCCAGGTAGTAGCAGCTCTGATCGCCGATATAAGGCGGCGCCCACTGCCGCGAGTTGTCGCCGACGCCGGGCCGCTCGATCTTGATGACGTCAGCGCCCAGGTCGCCCAGGATCATGGTGGCGTAGGGCCCGGCCAGTGCCTGCGTCTGGTCAATCACGCGGATGCCGCTGAGTGGCGCCGTGTCGCTCATAGTTGCCTCATTTTCTTTCGCGAAATTCTGTGCTGCCACCCTACAGCTTACACCATACCGAGGGACAGCTGTAGGGGCGACCAACCTGGTCGCCCGCTACGCGCGGGCGACATAATATGTCGCCCCTACAGACTGCTTCTGCGGCGAGATTCTGGGCGAAAGAACTGGAATGATTGCCCTTTCACTCGGCCCAGCGGTTTTCTTCGGCGCGCTTGCGCCAGATGATCGCGGCCGCCAGCAGCAGCACCGCGCCCCACAAGCCGAAAACGGCGCTCCAGCCGCTGGCGTCGACCAGGGCGCCGATGCTGAAACCTGCCATCCCGCCCCAGAAATTCGACATCATATTGATCTTGCCGGTCACAGAAGCGGCGCGCCCGGGCGGCGCCAGCAGTAGCGGCATTGAGCTCACAGTCAAGCCGAAGGCGCCGTTGAGCATGACCAGCGCCAGCACAACCACCAGCAGCGCCAGCGCGCCGCCGGTCACGGTCAGCAGCAGCAGCGCGCCGCCGGCCGCCGCCAGCATCAGCGCCGCCGTTGCGAAAACCTGGTTGCTGCGCACGACGCGGAAGCGGGCCAGGAACAAGCCGCCGATCGCCATGACCTGCATGGCGGCCGCCACAAAGCCGACCAGGCGCCCCTCGATCAAGCCGGTATCGAGGATGTATGTCGGCAGCCAGATAATCGTGCCGTTGAAGACGAAGCCCGCCAGCGCGGCCGTCAGAAGCGCAAATGCGATGCCGCGCGCCTCCGCGAGAATCACGCGTGGGCGGATGCGGCTGGGCTGCGATTTGGGCGCGTCGATGCCCGCCCGCCTCCAGAATGCCAGCACCAGCAGCAGCAGCAATCCTGGCAACCAAAAAGCGACGCGCCAATCACCGCCGCCCGCTACCACGCCAATAAAGGTCCAGGTCAGCGCCGTGCCGAAGACGTAGCTGAAGGGCATGATAGTGGATATCCGCTTGATCTGCGTCCGGTCGAAGCGCTCGGCCAGGATGCGAAACATCGGCGCCCAGCCGGCCGATTGCGCCACGCCGTTGATGCCCCAAAGCAGCAGCATGACCAGCAGCGAGGTCTGAAAAGCGAAGGCGATATTGACCAGCGCGATGCCCAGCAGGCCAAAGCTGACCAAACGAAAGGGGCTGATCTGGCTGCCGGCCTGCCCACTGAAGAAGTGACTAATACCGTAGACCCAGAAATAGACCGTGCCCAGCGCGCCCGCCTCGGCCAGGCTGACATTCAGGTCTGCCGCCAGCGCCGGCAGCACCACGCTCAGATTCACGCGCCCCAGGTAAAAGAGCGCGTATGTGATCCAGAGCGTAGCGACGATGGCGTTACGCCGCTTGCCATGTGATGAATGGTCGCGGGCATGGTCTACGGACATAGGCTGTATCGCTGGCTCGGCGCCTGAGTATTCACCAAAGCCGCTCGCAAGACACGGCCTGGCCCACTCAAAACAAGGCGCCTCGGACAATTGTGATGTGTAGGGGCGACCAATCTGGTCGCCCGTCGTTGTGATAGTACGCGTTTTCGGGCGACTTGATAAGTCGCCCCTACGGACTTCGACATGAATGCAGTTGGAAATTACTCATTCGATCAATAGAGAGGTCCGCAGCAAATCAGGCCGCGCCGGCGAGGGCGCGCGCGTCTTCTTCGTGCCGATGGCGCCAGATCAGCAGCGCCGCCAGCAGCAAGCAAGCGCCCCACAAGCCGAAGACCGCTTCCCAGCCGCCGAGTTCCACCAGGACGCCAATGCCAAAGCCGGCCATGCCGCCAGCGAAAGTCGCCATCATATTGAGCGTGCCGGCGATTGACGAGGCCCTCCCCGGGCTGGCCAGCAGCAGCGGCAGCGCGCTGGTCGTCAAGCCGAAGGCGCCGTTCAGCAGCATCAGCGCGGCGGAGATCAGCACGATGGAGAGCAGGTCGGCGGTGACAGTCAGCAGCAGGAAAGCCAACCCGCTCGCGCCGGCCAGCAACACAAAGGTCAGGAATACTTTGTTGCTGCGCATAACGCCGCGGCGAGCCAGGTAGAGGCCCGCTAGAGCGATGACTTGCGTCAGCGCCGCGACCGCGCCCACCAAATTGTCTGGAATCAAGCCGGTATCGAGGATGTAGGACGGCAGCCAGATGATCGAGCCGTTGCGGACGAACCCGGCCAGAGCCGCCACCAGCAGCGCAAAAGCAGCGCCGCGCGCCTCGCCGATGATAACGGACAGCCGGGGGCCCTTGGATTTTCTCGCTGGCGCGTCGATGCCGGCTTTCAACCAGGCGACAGTGGCCAGCAGCAGCACGACGCCGGGCAACCAAAAGGCGGCGCGCCAGTTAAGGCCGGTCGCCACCGCGCCGATCAGCGCCCAGGTGATCACCGTGCCGGTCACGTAACTGAAAGGCAAAATGGTCGAGACACTCTTGATATGCGCCGGGTCGACTCGCTCCGCCAGGATACGCGCCATTGGCGACCATCCGCCAGCTTGCACCAAACCGTTGATGCCCCAGAGCGCGAGCATGGCCGCGAGCGACGCCTGGAAGCCGAAGGCCAAATTCACTAGCGCGCTGGCCAACAGGCCGAAGCCAATCACGTAAAAAGGGCGAACGTGGCTGCCGACTTCACCCCAGAGGAAGTTGCCAAAGGCGTAAGTCCAGAAAAACGCGGTGCCGAGGACGCCCACTTCCGCGCGTCCAACATTGAGTTCAATAGCGAGCAGTGGCAGCACCACGCTGATATTCACGCGCCCAAAATAGAAGAGGCCGTAAGTGGCGCATAAGCCACCCACCATCAAGGTTTGCTGCCTGTTGAGCATTGTCCGCAAGGGATGCCTCCGTCTGCCTGGCCGGGCCAACTAGATTAAATCAAGTTTAACAAAATGCGCGCATTCCTTAAAGTAATGTCGAGCAATTCGTAGCGCTTCGCGAGATTATGGACTGTATTGTTACATTTTTCATCCGCTCCCGGGCGCAAGCAGTCGAAAAATGCAGAGCTCCGGGCACGGTGACCAGCGACCAATCCTGAGACGCGCCGATCGTGGAAGGTTGCCGACCAGACAGTCAGGCGGCGCGAGACGGCCCGGACGCAGCGCTCTCCATTGCTTCAAGCCGGCACGGGAGCATTCCCGTTTTCGGCTGTCCCCACAGCTAACGCGGCGGCGGCCTTAACAATGGCGCGACCAAGGTTAAGTATATGTTAAGCGATCGGACCATGCTCGTTTTTGCGTTCGCGCTGCTTCGCACTCGAACGCTGCCTTGAGGCTGGTTCACATTTGGAGTCGTCAAGCCCGGCAAGTCGCGCTAACTGAAATCCGCGCGGCGCGGCGGCCACTTCGCTGCGCGCGGGCCGGCGTCAATCGTGTGAAGACGGCGAAACGGGGCTGAGCGACGGCGCTACAGCCAACCTGCTTTAAGCCGGCACCACCCAAATCCGGTCGGGCGGGAAGTGCACGCTTACCTCGTCGCCCACCGCCAGCGCTTCCGGCAGTTCCGCGCTGCTAACGGCTTCGACTTCGACTTCGCCGAGAGCGATCTTGTAGCGCGTGTACTTGCCCACATAAATGCGCTCGCGGACGCGGCCAGTGGCTGAATTGGCATCGGCCCTTTCGTTCAGGCGGATCTGCTCGGGGCGGATGGTCAACACGGTATTGCCGCTGGGCGCGCGCTCGCGGCCGGCCGCGTCAAAGCGGAAGTCGCCGATGGCAGTCTTCACCAGGCCGTCGCTGCGCTGGGCTGGAATGAAGTTGAGCCCGCCGAAGAAGCGCGCCACTCGCTCGCTGATGGGCCGCTGGTAAAACTCCGAGGGCGAGGCGTACTGCATCAACAAGCCGTCGAACATCAGCGCGATCTGGTCAGCCAGCAGCACCGCCTCTTCTTGATCGTGGGTGACGAAGACAGTTGTTACGGCCAGCTCGCGCTGGATGGAGAGAATCAGGTCGCGCATTTCGTCGCGCAAGTGGGCGTCCAGGTTGCTGAGCGGCTCGTCGAGCAGCAGCACGCGCGGCTCCGTGATCAACGCGCGGGCCAGGGCGACGCGCTGCTGCTGGCCGCCGGAAAGCTGGGTCGGGCGGCGTTTGGCGATATCTGGCAATTTAACCAGCGCCAGCATATCCGCGACCCGCTTGGCGATTTCGCGTTTGGGCACGCCGCGCATCTTCAAGCCGAAGCCGACATTGTCGCCGACGGACATATACGGGAAGAGCAGGTAATTCTGGAAGACCATGACCGCGCCGCGCTTTTCGGCCGGGATGGGCAGGATGTCTTCGCCGTCAAAGAAGATGCGGCCGGCACTGGGGTTGATCAAGCCGGCGATCATCTTGAGCGTTGTGGTCTTGCCGCAGCCCGACGGACCCAGGAAAGCCACCAGGCGTCCGCTGGGGATCTCCAGCGTGAAGTCGTCCACGGCCGGCTCGTCGCCGCCGGGATAGACCTTTGAGATTTTCTCCAACTGCACCTTGGTCATGGTTCTTCCTTTACGCGGCGGCGGGCGTAATCTGGCATAAGTCTGAATTGTACCCGAAAAGCGCGCGTCTCCGCAGGGGTATCGCAAAGACAGGAAGGCGCTGTAGGGCTTGTCCGGTACTGGGTCCCGTCAGCGCGCTTTTTCTACCTGTAGTGGTCCTAATTTATTGGACACGAAAATCAGTATGTTGAGGGAGGGTTGTGCTGCCACCCTGCCTCGACTTCTGCCGGCGTCTGGTAGTCCAAGGCGCTGTGAATGCGCTCGCGCCGATAGACTACTTCGATGAAGTGTCCGATTTGCTGGCGAGCGTCGGCCATGTTGGCGTAATCGCTCAAGTACACTTCCTCCTCCTTGATGGTGCGGATTAGCCGCTCGGCGTAGCCATTTTCGTGTGGCGCGCCAACGGCTGCCATGCTGATCTGCGTGCCCTCCTGCTGCAGTCGCTCGACGTAGGCTTTTGACGTGTACTGTGTGCCTTGGTCGGAGTGATGAATGTCCGGCGCCGGGTATCGCTGTAGAGCTTGCTGGAGCGGCAGCAGCACTAATTCCTGGCCTAATGACCAGCTCAGGTTATGCCCGCGAACTGACCGGGTGAACTGATCCATGATGACAGCCAGGTAGATTTCGTCCGAACGCAAGCGCAGGTAGGTGATGTCGGCTACCCAGATCTGGTCCGGCCGCTTTGCCTTGACGCCCCGCACGAGGTTAGGATAACGGCGATGGCCATGCCGGCTGTCCGTTGTATTGACCCGCCGGCGCTTGGGTTCGACCACCAGATTCATCTCGCGCATCAACCGCCGGACCCGTTGCCGACCCACCACCATCTCATAGGGCGCGCGTTCCAGTTCCGCCTTAATCCTCCGGCTGCCATAGGTTGCGCGGCGCCCGGCGATATCCCCTATCGCGTCCCGCAGCGCGCGCTCACCGCCCGGTTTAGCCTGATGATAATAGCTGCTGCGCGCCAGCCCCAGGACTGCGCAACAATCCTTCACCGTGTACTCCTGGCTCAAGCTGCGCACTAGCTCTCGCTTTCGGGCGGTAGAGACTTCAAGTAGCGACTGGCTTTTTTTGCAATTTCCAGTTGCAGAGCTTGTTTGCCCGCCAAACGCTCCAAATCCGCGATGCGCTCACGCAGCCGCTTCTCCTCAGCCGGACGTCCCAACTCGAATATCCCGGGCGCGCCAGCCAAAAACTGCGCCTTCCAACGGGACAATACCGTGTTCTTGATCTGATACTGCCGGCTCAACTCAGCCAAGCTCTTGTTGCCGGACACAATCTCCAACACAACCCGGGCCTTGAACTCCGGACTGAACTTACGCGCCTTTCCCATCGTGGTCTCCCCTCATGCTGAAACACCAGTATACTCTCTCTACTTGGTGTCCAGTTTTTCGGGACCACTACAGGGTAATCTTATCCCTTACTCCATGCCGGCGAATTCAGCTGCGGCATCGGCCTGGACGCGCTCCAGCATGGCTTCGTAGTCGCCCGGATTAGCCATGAATTCCGAGAAAGAATTCAAGCCGACTTCCGCGACCGGCGGCGGCGTAGCCAAGTCGTAATTGAAGGCGAAGACCGGGTCGTTGGCGATCTCGCCCGCGATGCGCGCGACAACATCATTGTAGATGCCGGTATCGACCAGCAGGCTCGGCGCCAGATTGCCCGCGCCCAATGCGAATTCGGCCTGAACATCGGGATTGGTCAAGTGAACCAGGAAGGCTTTGGCGGCATCAGGATTCGCTGCGTCAGCCGAGACGACGAAGGTATCGATGGGACCGAGCGAAGCGCGCGGCGTGTCTGCGTCGATGGTGGGGAAGGAGAAGTAATCAAAGTCTTCGCCCGCTACCATTTCGTTGCCGGCGTACAATCCGCCGATCCAGGTGCCCATCAAGGTCATGGCCGCTTCGCCATTGGCGACCTGGTTGGCCGCTTCATCCCAATCATAAGCGTTGGCGTCGGGATAGAAATAGCCGGCGTCGACCAGTTCTTTCCACAGGCCGTAGGCGCGCACAACTTCCGGATCGGTGTACGATGCTTCGCCGCTCATCAACTGGTTGCGATAGTCGTTGCCGGCGGTGCGCAGCAAGATCATGTCGAACCAGAATTGGCCGGGCCAGCGGTTGATCGAGCCAAGCGCGAAGGCCGGAATATCGGCCATCTTGAATTTCTCGGCGACGTCAACCATCTCATCCCAGGTCGTCGGAACCATCGCGCCTACTTCTTCAAAGAGCGCGACATTGTAGAACATGCCGACCCAGTGCAAAGTCAAGGGCACGGCGTAACGGTGCATATCATAGGTAGCGGCGTTGTCGATGACGGCCTGCGGGAATTGCGAATCCATGTCGTTCGCTTCCCAGACATCATCAATCGGCTGCAAGCGGCCGCCGTCAACGACAAACTGAATGCGCGCGCCGGCCCAATAGCTGAAGGTATCGGGCGGGTTGCCGCCGGCCAACTGCACCAGGATCGAGGTCTTGAATTGCTCGTGGTCGACCGGGCTGGCGGCGTGCATCAAGCCCGGGTTGGCGGCGATAAAGTCATCGACGATGCCGTCGATAAACTCACCGCCAAAGCCGCCGAAGTAATGGGATACGGTAAAGTCTCCCATTAAGTCGTCTTGGGCAAGGGCGGGCGTGACAGCGAGCGCTGCCACCAGAACAAGAAGTACAGCCAAGATCAAGCGTCTGTTCATCATCATTTCTCCATATAAGAGGCTAAGCTGGCGAGGCGAAATGCAGAAAGTTTGCTCATAGTCACCTCCTGACTACAGTTACAAATTAGCGCATTTTCAACAGAAACACAAGCCGTTCCTTGTGCATGTTGCCAAAAATACAACACTGTTCTATAATTGTCAACCAATTGACCGAGCTTCAATAGGCGCGCAACCTTTGTTGCATATTACGCTACGTCGGTTGCACATTGAAAGAAATCGAGCATGGCTGAGATACAATCGCTGGCAAGAGGCTTAAAGATTCTGAATCTTCTTGAGCATTCGCGCAATGGCATGGGAACCACGGAAGTGGCCAATCAACTGTCGATCGACAAGAGCAGCGCCTCCCGCCTCTTGCACACGCTGGCCAATTACGGCTTCGTCGAACAAGACGAGCAAAGCGCGCGCTATAGACTGGGCCCGCAATTGGTGACGCTGGGGCAGCACCTTTTGAATCGCATCACGCTGCGCGATCACGCGCGGCCCTACTTGCATGAGTTGGTCGATAAAACCGGCGAATGCGCCCATCTGGCGATCCTGGCGCAGCGCCAGGCGCTCTATATCGACCAGGTTGAATCGACTGCCGCTTTGCGCGTCGAGTCCGAGATCGGCACGCTCTCGCCGCTGCATTGCACAGCGCTGGGCAAAGTAATGCTGGCCTTTGGCGACTGCTGCATGCCCGATGAGATGAATACGTTCACGCACCGCACGGTCACCGACCGCTCGACGCTGGAAGCGCAACTGACGCAGACCGGGGCGCGCGGCTACGCAATTGATGACGAAGAGTACAATTACGGCGTGCGCTGTGTAGCGGCGCCCGTCTATGACCATCGCGGCGCTCTGGTCGGGGCGATTGGCATCAGCGGGCCCGCCGGTCGCGTCACCCTCGAGCGCATCGACGACTTCGGCTCGGTCGTCAAAGACACCGCCATTGTCCTATCGACCCGGCTCGGCTATGACGCCAACTTGCTGCGCGCGGCCGATAGCGAGTGATGGCGCGGTTACAGTACGGTTTTTGTGTCTGCTACGCCAAAGGAAAGACGGGTGCATTAGAACAATACAATTGGTTCAACGAAGTTGCGTTGTTCGCAACTGCGGAGTTTCGCCTGTATGCGCGTTTAGGCGCATGCGCAATCGCGCGGCTATTCGGAGACGCAATCGCATTCCGCTCCTTTGACTGAGACGGGAAAGGCGGCTGGACGATCATGCAATACAAGATGCTTATAGACGGGCAGTGGCGCGACGCCGCCGGCGGCGGCCGCTGGCAGGTGGTCAACCCGGCCACTGAAGAAGCAATCGCGGAGGTACCCTACGGCGACGCCGTAGATGTGGAGCGGGCGATCGCGGCGGCGAATGACGCGCTGCCGGGCTGGGGCGCGCTGACGGCCTACGACCGCGGCGCCGTCTTGCGCGATATCGCCGATGCCTTGCGCGCGAGAGCGGACAAGCTGGCGCCGATTATGACCGCGGAATGCGGCAAGCCTATCGGCGAGGCGCGCGGCGAATGGGGCGCCTGCGCCGATCTTTTCGACTGGTTCGCCGAGGAGGGCAAGCGCGCCTACGGCCGCGTCATCCCGGCGCGCAAGGCGGGCAAGCGCCTGCTCTCCCTGCCGCAGTCGCTGGGCGTCGTCGCCACGATAACCGCCTGGAATTTTCCGGCTTATCTGTTGGCGCGGAAGTGGGCGGGCGCGCTGGCGGCGGGCTGCGCGATCGTCGGCCGCCCCAGCGAGTTGACGCCCATGAGCGCCATGGCGCTGGTGAACGTGATGCAGGAGGCGGGCATCCCGCCCGGCGTGGTCAACTTGATCAACGGCGACCCGCAGCAAATGGGCGCGGCGATCATGCGCGACCCGCGCGTGCGCAAAGTCAGCTTCACCGGCTCGCAGCGCGTCGGCCAGATTTTGATGCGGCAGGCGGCCGACGGCATCAAAAAGCTCGGCATGGAGCTGGGCGGCAGCGCGCCGGTGCTGGTGTTTGCAGACGCCGATATCGCGTGGGCGGCGGCCCAGGGCGCCATGGCGAAATTCCGCAACAACGGCCAGGTCTGTATCTCGCCGACGCGATTCTATGTCGAGCAGCCGGCGCTGGAAGAATTTCTCGACGCCGTCAAGATCGAGACGGAGAAGCTGGTCGTCGGCGATGGCATGAAGGAAGCCGTCACCAACGGACCGCTGGTCAGCCGCGCCGGGCGCGACAAGGTCGAGCGATTCGTGGCTGATGCCGTCTCCAAGCGGGCGGCGGTGGTCGCCGGCGGCGCGCGCCCCGACATCGAAAAGGGCTACTTCTATCAGCCGACGGTTTTGACCGATGTGACGACTGATATGCAAATCGGATGCGATGAAGTATTCGGGCCGGTGATGGCGGTCAGCACATTCGACAGCGTCGAGGAAGCGCTGCGGCTGGCCAATGACACGCCGTATGGCCTGGCCGGCTACGTGATGACCCGGGATCTGTCAGTCGCGACGCGCGTATACGAGGGGCTCGAATTTGGCATCGTCGGCGTCAATGATATGGTGCCGGCCACGGCCGAGGCGCCTTTCGGCGGGACCAAGACCAGCGGCTTCGGGCGCGAAGGCGGGCAAGAGGGCCTTTACGAGTATATGGATCAGAAGTTTGTGTCGATCGGGCTGGATGTTTAGCCGGCGACGCTATTCGCCCGTGAATTCCACCGCGCCGATATCGCAGCCTGAGCCCTGTGGCCGCGGATTGCCGAGTTGGTCGGTCGGCGGGCAATGGGCCGGGTCCGCGGCGTCGATGGCGGGGCTGGAAGCGCGAAGAGTTAGGTAGACGGGTGAGACCGAAAAGCCGGCAAATGCGGGACTGCCGGTCAACTCGCTCGCGCAAGAGCCGTCTTCAATTAAATTGCCGCTGTTTGCTCGAAGCCGACCGACGCACAGCATCCCGATTTCTGTGCTGCCGGCAATGATACTGTTGCGCAAGCGCAGGCGGCTATCTTGATCATCGGTGTAGATCGCATGGCCTCGGTTTTCCCCTTCGACTTCATTATCGACCATGGTCGCGTGTATTATGTCGATATTGGCGCGTCCGTGGATGGTCATCGCGCCACCTTTGGCCGACCGATTGCCGAGAAAAGTGCTGTTGGTGACAGTTCCCTCGCCGTTAGGTCCTACCATTAACGCACCGCCGTTCCAGTCTCCGCGGTTGTAGACGAAGGTGCTGTTGCTGATATCCAGTTGCTGGCTGGAAACGTAAACGGCGCCGCCGATCCAATCGGCGCGATTTTCTGAAAAGTGGCTGCGATTTACTGTGAGCCCGGATGCTTCGCTGCTCGCGTATATCGCGCCGCCGCGGTCGGCAAAGTTGCGTACAAATTGGGCGTCATAGACTTCGACACGCGCGCCGCTGTGGGCGAATAGCGCGCCGCCCTCCCAAGGGCTGTAGCCGTGGGCAAGCGTCAAATCGTTAATAGTGAGATTGCCGCCATCTACTTCAAGAATTCGATACAAGTTGTTGCCGCTGATCGTATGCCCGCTGCCTTCAATCGTAATAGTTCCGGTAATCGCGGGCAGGCGGTGACGCAAGGTGATGTCCTCGGTGATGGTAATGATGTCATGATTTGTCCCGGCCGGGCAGTAGCCGACGGCGCTGTTGGTGTTGGCGGCCAGAATCTGATCATACAACGTACAGACTGGCGGGGCCGGCGGCGCTGTGGCAGCAAAGTCCGACGTGGCTTCAATGGCGCCGATATCACAGCTGGCGCCAAATGGCCGTGGCGTTCCATCTTGGTCAGTGTCTAGGCAGAATTTGGGATCGGCGGCGTTGATTAGCGGACTGCCATCTTGCGGCGCAAAGAGACCAGTTGCTCGGGGTAACTCCATCAGCAGCGGGTCGCCATCGAATTCTGGATAGCAGGTCCCGTCTTGGATGAAATTGCCGACATTCTGATCCAAATGTCCTTCGCAATCCGCGTTGTCGGAGCTGCCGGTAATGAGGGTATTTCGCAGGCTGATCCTTCCCCAGTCTTTATCCGCGCGAAATATAGCGTCGCCGCCGTTTCGACCATGATTATCCATCAGGGATACGTGCGTTAGCGTTATATCGTCGTTTTTGACATAAATGGCGCCGCCACGGTTTGCCTCGTTGTGTGCCAATGTACTGTTGTCGATGCGCAGATTATCAGACGATAGAATCGCGCCGCCGTACACCTCGGCGCTGTTGTGGCTTAGTATGCTGTGGCTGATTTCAGCATGCCCTAACACATTGATTGCGCCACCACTGTAGTGAGCGTAATTGCCGAGAAACTGACTTTGAGTTACGTGCATTTGCGAGTCGAACCACATCATGATCGCGCCGCCTCTCGTCGCCACGTTGTTGGTGAACGATATGTTCGTGGCTTTGAGTACTGCCCAATGTCCGAGCGAGATGGCTCCGCCCGCCCTTTCTTGCGCATTGCCGTTGGTCAGCGTTAAATCATTGATGGTGAAATTACCCCTGTCCACGTCAAAGATTTGAAAACGATCATCTCCGTTAACAGTGTGCCCCTTGCCTTCAATGGTGATGTCGCTCGTAATGCGAGGCAGCGGCGCCATGAGCGTGATATCTTCAGTGAGTTCAATGGTATCGGCGCCGTTTCCAGCCGGGCAAGCGCCAATCCAGCGATCCTGATTGGCGGCAATTATCTGAAATGACAGATTGCATGTCGACTCAATGGAAATCGCTGGCGGCGCGGCCGTGGTGGATTCGATTGCGCCGATATCACAGTTGTCGTCATGTAAACGCGGCGTTCCGAGTTGATCGGTCTCTAAACAGAATTCGGAATCAGCTGCATCAACAGCCGGGCTGCCATCGCGCAAGGGTCGATAGCCAGAAGCGCTCTCGTATTCGCCAAGCAGCGAGTCGCCGCCCAGAGGCGCCCGGCACGACCAGTCCGCAATCAGATTGCCGCGATGTTGCTCGAGAATGCCGATGCAGTCGTAATGACCGGTTGCGCGGCTATCAATAATACTGTTTCGCAAACGGACTAGTCCGCCTCGGCTGTATAGTCCATCCCCTCCAAAATCGGATACATTATCCGCCAGCGTCAAGTGTGTCAGGGTCACGTCGGCGCCGTCGACCTCAATTGCGCCGCCTTGATAAGCGTGGTTGGCAATGAAAGTGCTGTTCCGAACGCGTAGTCGTCCCCGCATGGCGTCTATAGCGCCACCTTCTCCTCTTGAATAGTTGCCACTGAAGCTGCTGTTGCTGATATTCACCGTTCCGCCGTTTACTTGGATTGCGCCACCGCCAAATTCAGACTCATTCTCGAGGAATTCGCTGCCATGAATATCAAGTTGAACATTCCAGGTTGCTGTGTAGATTGCGCCGCCAGCACCGGCTCTGTTGCTCTTGAAGATTGAATTTCGAATGATAACAAGCGCGCCATTGCGAAGGCGAATGGCGCCGCCCTTTGCGTGTCGCTGTTCGCCAAGGCTGCCCTCAGACACAGTTAGATGGCTAATCGTGAGCTTTGCGCCAGCTACATCAAAGATTCGGAACTTATTGTCTCCGCTAATCGTGAAATCCCGGCCGTCAATCGCAATCACCGACTCGATCGCCGGCAACTCCTCGCTCAGTGTGACATCCCTGCTCAGCGAAATGGTATCCGCGCCGGCGCCGGCCAGGCAGCCGCCACTCGGCTCATCCGTATTCGCCGCCGTGATAGCATCGTGCAGGCTGCAGGCCTCGTCCACGTGAATGACCGCCGCCAATACTTCGTGGCTGGATACGCCGAATAGACAGATCAGCGCAAGCGCGAGTGCCAGCCAGCGGCTCTGCAATATGTATCGTCCTACGATGACGCCCTCCTGATTGGCATTTGCCTCTCAAGATAGAGCAGCCCCGGTGGGCGAGCAAGCCAGCCGGCCGCAGCGGTGGCGAAGCGTCGGTTTGCCAAGTTCCGCTCCCACCGAGCTATGCGCGCGCCCAGCGAACCTCCGTCAGCCGCAGACGCCTTCGGCAATCACATAATCCGCGCTGATCCAGCCCGTCCGGCCCCCATACGCGACCCGGAACCAGCCCGCCGTCCGCGCGCTCGCGCCGAGGGTCGCTCCCGCTGGGACTGTCCCAAGCTTTTCCCCGCCGGGCCCAGCGCGGAAGTTGAGCGCGTGCGTGGTCGTCACAGCGCAATCGGATACGTCTCGCGGAACCGGTACAGTCTCAATCGCGCCGATGTCGCAGCCGCCGCCCTGTGGTCGAGGGCTGCCTTTCTGATCGGCCGCTGTGCAGAATCTCGCGTCGGCGGCGTCGATGGCTGGGCTGCCGGGCAAGGGCGCATGCCAGGCGGGGTCGCCCGTCAAATCGCCCAGCAGCGGGTCGCCGGCGAGCTTCGCTCTACAGGCGCTGTCCGCGGCCAGAATTCCGATGCTTTGCGTAATCCTTCCGACACAAACTTCGTCCGGCATGTCGCTGGCGATGATGCTGTTGCGGATATAGAAACCGCTATTGTTGCGGTGGATCCATAGCGCGTGGCCGGCGCCGTACTGGTGATACAGGCCGCCGCGATTATCGAGCATGGTGACATGCGTCAAGGTAATCGGAGGATAGCCGGCGCTGATGGCGCCGCCCCAGCTGCTTGCGCTATTGCCGCTGAAGGTGCTGTTGGCAATGCGGACTTCGCCGCCGCCGCCGGTGGCAATTGCGCCGCCCGTACTCGCCTGGTTTTCGACGAAGCTGCTGCCAGTGATGGTTAGCTGGCCCGCGCGCATGTCGATGGCGCCACCGTGGCTGTCAATCGCTGTATTGCGCTCGAAGCTGCTGTCCATCACCGTCAGTTTGCTGTTGCGGCCGAACATGGTAATGGCGCCGCCGTACTTCGCGCGGTTGTCGACAAACCTGCTATTGCGGACCGCGACTGACGCGTCAGCCAGCATTTCGATAGCGCCGCCGTTTCCGCGCGGATTGCTGCCCGCGGTCAAGGTCAGATCGACCAGTTGCAGCCAGGTCCCTTTGACGGTGAAGATGCGAAAACGACCATCGCCGCTGATCGCATGGCCATTGCCCTCAATTCGGAGCCCGCTGGTGATTGTCGGCAGCGGGCGACCAAGCACGATGTCCTCGCTCAGCGTGATGGTATCAGCGCCGCTACCCGCCGGGCAGGCGCCGGATGGTCGGTCGGTGTTGGCCGCCAAAATCTGGTCGTACAATCCGCAGACGGGTAGCATGGTATCGGGCTGTGCCGGGCGCGCAGTGGTCGATTCGATCGCCCCGATATCGCACGCGCCGCCCTGTGGCCGCGGTGTGCCGAGTTGGTCGGTCGGCGGGCAATAGCTTGGGTCGGCCGCGTCTAAGGCCGGGCTGCCGTCCAGGGGCGCGCGCCAGGCGGGCGAGCCGGTCAGCTCGCCCAGCATGGGCTCGCCGAAGCGGCCGGACGTGATGCAAGTCCCGTCCTCGCTCAGATTGCCGACCATCTGCGTCAGTCCGCCGCTGCAATCGTGGGCGTCTCCGCCGCCGCCGACGATGCTGTTGCGCAGGTAGATCGCGCTGCTCAGATTCTTGATGGCGTTGCCGTTTGACTGGGTGGCGATATTATTCAGCATCGTCACATGCGTCAGCGTGGCGCGGCCGGAGAGGGCGTTGAGCACGCCGCCGCCGATCGCCGAATTGTCATTAAAGGTGCTGTTGCCCACAGTCAGCCCGCCATACTCCGTATGCAGCGCGCCGCCGAAAGAACCAGCGACATTCTTTTCGAAACTGCTCTTGCTAATCGCGACCCGCCCGCGCGTCGCCGCGATCGCGCCGCCATCATTTCGTGATCGATTGCCGACGAAAATGCTGCGGTTGACTGTGGCGCTGGCGTTCGCGCTCTGTGTCGCGATTGCGCCGCCGACGTCTGCCGAGTTCCTGAAGAAGGTAACTCCTTCAACGGCCACGCGGCCGCTGCCGCGCACTCGGATCGCTCCGCCATAAGTGGCGCGACCATGCTGGATCGTCATATTCTTCAGCGCAAGGTTGCCGCGCTCAATGTCGAAGACGCGGCTGCGGCCGCTGCCGCTGATGGTATAACCGTTGCCTTCGATGGTGATCTCGCTGGTAACGGTTGGCAGCGCCTCGCGCAGCGTCACGTCGCCGGTCAAGCTGATCGTGTCAGCGCCGCTTCCCGCCGGGCAGCCGCCAGAGGGCGCGTCGGTGTTGGCGGCGATGATTTGATCCGCCAGAGGGCAAGCCGGGGGCGGCACAATCGGCGTCGGCGCCAGGCGCGCAGTCGCGGACTCGATCGCGCCGATGTCGCAGCCGCCGCCATGTGGACGCGGGGTCCCGACTTGATCGCTTTCGAGGCAATGCTCGGGATCGGCCGCATCCAGGGCCGGGCTGCCATCAAGCAGCGGAAACCGGGCGGGCGCGCCAGTCAATTCGCCGAGCAGCGGGTCGGTCCGGGTTTCCATCAAGCTGCAAGTTCCGTCCTGGCTGAGATTTCCGCGCGCTTCGGTCAAGCCGTTGAGGCAGGCTTGCCCGCCGGGCTGCGCGCCGCCAACTATGCTGTTGTAAAGGCGAATCTCGCCGGCCGTGCGATGAATCGCGCCGGCGCCGGCCGGCTTGGCCGAATTGTTCATCATGGTCACATGCGTCAGGGTTGCTACAGAGGCAAAGACTTCCAGCGCGCCGCCGGCGTTTGCCGAATTGCCAGCGAAGGTGCTGTTGCTGATGGACATCCGCGTCTCTTCGTGCGCGGCCAATGCTCCGCCGTCGTATTGCGCCCGGTTCCTCTGGAAGCTGCTGGACTTGATGTCGACCTGGCTGCCGTAGCTGAAGATCGCGCCGCCATAGGCTTCGGCGCTGTTACCGATGAGGCTGCTGTTGCGGAGGTCGAGCGTTACGTCGCCGTTCGCGGCGATTGCGCCCCCTTGAAAAGCCCTGCTGTCGCTGAAAGTGACTCGCCTGGCGCTGACCCGCGCGCCGTTACGCGCGCGCAACGCGCCGCCGTCTTCATCTTCCGGCGCCTTGCCTTCGGTCAGCGTCAGATCGATCAACGTCAGCTGGCCGCCGTCTACGTCAAAGATGCGTTGCTCGCCAGCGCCGCTGATCGTGTGACCGTCTCCGGTAATGGCGAGCTCGCCCGTGATCGGCGGCAGCGGCGCGGCGAGAAGGACGTCCGCGCTCAGTTGTATCGCGCCGCTTCCGGCGCGGTTGGCGGCGGCGATTTCCGCGCGCAGGCTGTCAAAATCATCAGCGGCGCTCGCTAATGGCAGGGGCGCAAGAGAAGCCATCAGCGCAAGACACAACAGAAAGAGCAAATATTGGGCGCGCGAAACGGTCATTTGACACTCCCCATAGATTTCGATTTGCGCAGGCCAGGCGCGCGCTCAGCCGCATTCGCCTTCCGCGACAACATAATCCGCGCTGATCCAGCCCGCCACGCCATCATTGTCAACCTGCAACCATCCCCGCGTCCGCGCCGCCGCCGCGAGCTTCTTGTTTGCCGGCACGAATCCCACGCGAACCCGCCCGGCCCAGCGCGGAAGTTCAACTGGCGCGTCGTTGTCACGCTACACGCCGACAGCGCCCGCTCAAACGGGACCGATTGAAAGGCGCCGATGTCGCAGGCGCCCGCTTGCGGACGCGCTCGGCCTGCTTGATCAGAGGCCACGCAATATCTGGCATCCGCCGCGTGAAGCGCCGCGCTGCCCGCCTGCACGGGCATATAAAAGGGCGAACCGACCGGATCCTCATACAGGGGGCCGCCACGAAGCGCTGGCGAACAGGAGCCGTCCTCGATCAGATTACCGCTATTCTGGCTGAGCCGGCCGGCGCAATCGCTGCCTGTACTGCTCGCGATGATGCTATTGCTTAATCGCAGCTGCCCCGAGCTCTGGTTTATCCCGCCGCCTCGGTAGGCGCGGTTGTCCAGCAGAGTGAGATGCGTCGGCATTGCCGTGCCGCCGCCAACATAGATAGCGCCGCCACTACTGTCTCTGGCTGAATTATGCATGAAGCTGCTATTGGTGATGGTCGCCGCGCCCTGAACGGCCTCGACCGCGCCGCCGGAGAAGTCGGCGTGGTTGCGCTGGAAACTGCTGTTGGCGATTTCCACGACGCCGCCGTCGATGTTAATCGCGCCACCCGCGTGGGTAATGATTGCGTTCCGGTTGCGCGTCAGCGACGCCTCACCATGACTATTGGCGGCATTACGGGAAAAACTGCTGCCGTTGACCGTGAGGCGCGCGTTCGGGCTGGTCGTGGCGATTGCGCCGCCCCAGCCGGCCGCGTTGTCTTCGAATACGGCATTGTTGACCGTCAGCCGGCCGCCAGCATTCAGCTTGATCGCGCCGCCGCTGTCATGCGGGTTGCTGCCCCGGTTCGGGGTCAGATTGTTCATGATGACATCGCCGCCGGCGCCATGCGGCCGCGCCCGGCCCGGTTGGTCCGCCGCCGCGCAGAATTCCGCCGCCACGGCATTGATCGCCGGGCTGTCGTCTTGCAGCGGCCGGTATGCCGGCTGGCCGATCAAGTCGCCCAGCAATGCATTGCCGCACAGTAAGGGCGAGCGAGAACCATCGGCTATGAAGTTGCCGGCGTTCTCGTCCAACCCGGCTTGACAGACGTCGCCGGCGCCCCGGCCGACCACGATGCTGTTGCGCATGACGAGCGTTCCGCCGCGCTTGCTGAGGGCGTCGCCGCCATGAAAGGCGAGGTTGCGCGAGAAGGTGAGGTGGGTCAGCACGGTGTCCGCGCCACTTGCGCTCAGCGCGCCGCCGCGCTCGCCTTCGGGCGCTTGACCGGCGGCAAGCGTCAAATCTGCAAGGGTCAGGCCGCCGCCGTCGACATCGAAAATGCGGCGCCGGCCAAGGCCGTTGATCGTATGGCCCGCGCCATCGAAAATGACAGTTCCCCCTATTCGCGGCATCGCTCCGCCCAGAAAGACGTCGCTACTTAATGTGATGGCGCCGCTGCTATTGCGATTGGCTGCTTCGATCTTGTCATACAGACTGTCATAATCATCGGCGGCCTCCGCCTGTGGCACAGGCGCAAACACCGTCGCCAAAACAATTGGCCAGACAGAGCGCAAGGCAAGCGCCCGCGCAACAGCCATGTCAAACTCCTGGCGAATCCCGGGCCCTATCCGCACTCGCCATCCGTCTTCACATAATCCGCGCTGATCCAGCCCGTTTCACCGCGATACTCGACCTGGAACCAGCCCGCTGTATGGGCGCTTGCCCCGAGCGTCGCGCCTTCCGCCACTAAGCCCATGATCGCCCCGGCGGGTCCGTCGCGGAAGTTGAGCGCGTGCGTTGTCGTCACCGAGCAGTCTTTCAACCTTAGCTCGGTGGAATCGCCTTCGGGCTGCGCCGGGCCTTCCGCGTTCCATTCGACAGCGCCGATATCGCAGCCGCCGTCCTGTGGGCGCGCCGTGCCGATCTGATCGGTCTCGGGGCAGAAGCGCGCGTCCGCGGCGTCAATCGCCGGGCTGCCGAGCATGAGCGGCTGCCAGGCGGGCTCGCCCGTCAGCTCGCCGAGGAGCGGGTCCGCGCCTGCGGCGACGCCACAGCTATCGTCGCTGCTTAGGTTGCCAACGTTCTGCGCCAGGGGCTTGCCGGCACAGTGCGCCGATTGGCGGGGACTGGTTGAATACACGATGCTGTTGCGCAGACTGATGCGCCCGGGATTACTTTCGTCGCTATGAAGCGCCACGCCATCCGTGGCAAAGTTATTGGCCATGGTCACATGCGTCAATGTAATTGGCGCCCCGCCGGAAAAGATGGCGCCGCCTTTGTCCGCCTGATTGCGCCGGAAGGTGCTGTTAGTGACGACCACCTCACCGGTACTCCAGGTGGCAATGGCGCCGCCGATAGACTCGGCCCGGTTGTCCACAAAGCTGCTCCGATTGACAACCAGGCGGCCGCCATTAAGGTCGATCGCGCCGCCCGCGCCAAGATTCACAGCGCGATTGCCGATGAAACTGCTGCTGTTGACGGTGACGCTCGTGCCGGGTGTGGCCAGCCAGATTGCGCCGCCTTCTTTGGCGACGTTGAATTTGAAGCTGGCGTTATTGATAATCGCCCGGCCGCCATTCTGCACGACAAGCGCGCCGCCCTTGGCGTTGGCCGCCACGCGACCTTTGGCAAGCGTCAAGTTGTTGATCGTCAGCGCGCCGCCGTCCACGTTGAAAATGCGGAAGCGCGCTTCGCCGCTAATGGTGTGGCCATTACCCTCAATCGTGATCTCGCTTGTGATCCGCGGCAGCAGCGCGTCCAGCGCAATATCTTCGGTGAGCTCAATGATGTCGTGGCCCGCGCCGGCGTCGCAGCCGCCGGATGGCGCATCGGTATTGGCGGCGACGATCTGGTCGAAGAGCGGGCAGGGCGGGGGCGGCACGACCGGCGTAGGCGCTAGCCGCGCCGTCGTGGACTCAATCGCGCCGACATCGCAGCCGCCGCCTTGCGGCCGCGCCGTGCCGATTTGGTCCGTCGCCGGGCAATAGTCCGCGACGGCGGCGTCAAGCGCCGGGCTGCCGTCTCGCAGTGGAAAGTAAGCCGGCGCGCCCGTCAACGGTCCCAGCTTCAGATCACGGATCGGCAGCTGAGAGCAAGTACCGTCCGCGCTCAGATTGCCCTCGGCGACATTCAAGCCGCGGTCGCAATCCGCGATCGGCCCGCGGTTGGATACCAGGCTGTTGCGCAGCGTGATCGCGCCCCCGTTTCGAAAGAGGGCGTCGCCGCCGAGATAGTCCGACTTGTTTTCGACCATAGTCACGTGTGTGAAGGACGCTCGTCCCGAGAGGATCGCCAGTACGCCGCCGGCCAGTCCTTCGTTTCCCTTGAAGGTGGAATTGGTTACAGTGAGTCGGCTGCCTTGCGCGTGAAATACACCGCCCCAGGCGCGGTCCGCATCGTTGTCTACAAAACTGCTATTGGTGATCGTCAGCGTTCCGCCATGCAGCAGAAATACGCCGCCCTCCAGTTCGGATTGGTTGCCCACAAAACTGCTGCCCGTGATCGCGGCCGCCACATCGCCGCTAACCATCGCGATCGCGCCGCCCCGATAGGCCCAGTTGTCTTTAAATGTCGAATTCACGACCAAGAGCGCGCCGTCATTCCGCAACCTGATCGCGCCGCCGTTACCGTTGAGGTAGCCCTCGGCCAGCGTCAGATTAGATAGCGTTAGCCGCCCGCCGCTGACGTCGAAGAGGCGAAATTGGTTGTCGCCGCTGATGGTATGCCCGTTGCCTTCAATTGTGATCGTGCCGGTGATCGGCGGCAACGATTCGCTCAGCGTGACGTCCTCGGTGAGCGCGATGATGTCGTGGCTCGTGCCTTTCGGGCAGCCGCCTATCGATGTGTTGGTGTTGGCCGACCGGATGTGATCCGCCAGCGAGCAGCTCGACGCCGAGACTTGCGCAGCGGCGGCAGCGAGACTGAAGAGCGCCAAAATCAACAGCAGCGCCAGATTCTGTCTTTGACACATAGTTTGCATAGGGTCGCCTCCGCGAATTCACTTGACGAGTTTAGCCGCAGATGCCCACTACGGTCACATAATCCGCGCTGATCCAGCCGGAGGCGCCGCGGTGCTCGACCTGGAACCAGCCCTGCGTCCGCGCCGTCGCCGCGAGCGTCGCGCCCTCGACTACCAAGCCTATGCGCGCCCCGCCGGGCCCGTCCCGGAAGTTTAGCGCGTGCGTCGTTGTCAGCGCGCAGCCATTCATCGCTTGCTCGACCGCGCCAGGCGCCGGCCGCGCCGGGCTGCCCGCGGGCCACTCGATCGCGCCGATGTCGCAGCCGCGGCCCTGCGGTCGCGCCCGGCCGATTTGGTCTGTCGCCGGGCAGAAGCGGGCGTCCGCCGCGTCGATCGCCGGGCTGCCCGGCTGCGGCGTGCGCCAATCGGCAGACTCAGACGCTTCCTCAAGCACGGGGTCGCCAGCGAGCGCCGGCGCGCAAGATCCGTCTTTAACGAGGTTGCTGATATTCTGGACGAGTCGGCCTGAACAAAGCGCCGAAGCTGATGTTGCGCTGTCAGAGACGATGCTGTTGCGCAAATTGAACCCGCCATTCGCTTCGCTGCCTAGAACCTTGCCCTTGGCGGTTTCGTCCAGAACCGTAACGTGCGTGAGCGTGATTGTGGCGTTGCGGGACGCGACCGCCCGGCCAAATGTTGCTCGGTTGTTTATGAATGTGCTGTTGCTGATATCGACAGCCTGGCTGAGCTCTGCGAAAACCGCGCCGCCCTTTCCGCTGCCGCTAATTCCGCCGCTGCCGATGGCGCTGTTGCTGACGAAGCTGCTGTTCGCGATTGCAATCGCATTTTTGAGATGAACGCTAGACACATTAATCGCGCCGCCCGTGCCAGCGCGATTGGAAATGAAACGGCTGTTGTTGACCGCTAGGCTGGCGCCGCGCTCGATGGCAATTGCGCCGCCCCAGAGCGCGATATTGTCGACGAAGATGGTATTGATAACGACTGCCGCGCCATTGTTTCGTACGAAGAGCGCGCCACCCGCCCCTTGCAGGTTGTTCGCGTCGGCTAGCGTCACGTTCGTGGTCGTCAGCGTGCCAGCGTTGACGGTGAAAATCGGGATTCGCGTTTTCCCGCTTATCGAGAAGCCATTGCCTTCTATGGTGATATTGCTGGTAATCGCCGGCAGCTTCTTCAACAAAGCGATATCACGCGTCAGCGCGATTACATCGTGGCCCTTTCCCGCCGGGCAGCCGCCAGCTGGCGCGTCGGTATTGGCGGCGGTGATTTGTTCGGCCAGGGAACAAGGCGGCGGCGGCACGATGGGCAGTGCCGGCGAGCGAGCGCTCGTCGACTCAATCGCGCCGATATCACAGCCACCGCCATGCGGTCGCGCAACACCGAGTTGATCGCTCGCCAAACAGAAGTCAGGGTGCGCGGCGTCGATCGCCGGGCTGTGGTCTAGCAGCGGAATGAACGTACGCGAGCGGGACGGGTTGCCTAGCAGAGCGTCATCGACCTTCTTGATGCCGCAACTGCCGTCCTGACCAAGATTGCCGATATTTTGATCGAGTACTCCGTCGCAGTCTTTTGCCGCTCCCGCGTTGACAAGAATGCTGTTGCGGAGCTTGACGCTGCCATCCAGCTTATCAATCGCGTCGCCATCTCGTATGGTCGATCGATTGTTCACCATGCTGATATGGGTCAAGCTGACTTCGGCGCGCCAAACCGCCAATGCGCCGCCGCCAGTTGCTTGATTGTTGTGGAAGGTGCTGTTGGTTATTTCGCTCACGCCCGGATCAGCATAAATGGCCCCGCCATAGCCATGGAGGGAGTGATTGTCCCGGAAGCTGCTGCCGGTGATTGTGGCGT
Source organism: Chloroflexota bacterium (assembly GCA_009841405.1). GTDB lineage: Bacteria > Chloroflexota > Anaerolineae > Aggregatilineales > Phototrophicaceae > UBA6055. Next base: position 30,051 of record VXLV01000100.1, read on the forward strand.
TCCCGCGGATGTAGATCGCGCCGCCATGATCATCGGCCGCATTGCCGACGAAGCTGCTGCGCTCGACGGTGAGACGCGAGTCGTCGCTCATCATCGCAATGGCGCCGCCTTTTTGGTTGACTGCCCGGCCATTCCACAGCGTCAGATTCCTTATCGTGAGCGCCCCGCCGCTGACTTCAAAGATGCGAAATCTGTCGTCGCCGCTGATCGTATACCCGTTGCCGTAGATCGTCAGACGGCCCGTGATCGGCGGCAGCGGCGCGGAGAGGACAATGTCGCTGCCGAGCGTTACCGAGTTGCTGCCGGCGCTATTGGCCGCTTGAATCGCCGCTGACAACTCGGCGTAGTTTTCGGCCGCGGAAGCCCATGGCGCCGGTCCCCAGAGCAGCAGGGCTAGCAGAAGCAGGCCCGCGATTGACCGCGCATATTGCCTTGTATTCATGCAGTCGCTCCTATCCGCACGCGCCTTCGGTCACCACATAATCCGCGCTGATCCAGCCGGAGGCGCCGCGGTGCTCAACCTGGAACCAGCCCTGCGTCCGCGCCGTCGCTCTTACGGTCGACCGCTCCGGCACAGCGCCGAAGCGCGCGCCGCCCGGTCCCTCGCGAAAGTTGAGCGTGTGTTTGGTGGTCACCAGGCAGTCGGCTACGGCAGCGCTGACCGGGACGGATTCGACCGCGCCGATATCGCAGAGGCTGAAGCGCGGGCGCTCGCGGCCCAGCTGATCGGCGCGCGCGCAGTACCTGGAATCGGCAGCGTCAATCGCCGGACTGCCCGGCAGTAGATCCAGAAAGCTTGGCGCGCTGTCCTCGTCGGGCAGCCGCAGCAGGGGGTCGCCGCTTACTTTCGGCGAGCAACTGTCGTCGTCTATGAGATTGCCGGCGTTTTCGGTCAGGCGTCCGCCGCACTGATTTCTGCCGCCGCCGGCCAGCAGGCTGTTGCGCAATTTCACCACGCCGATATCGGAGGCGAAGCCGCGATCTTCCGCCATGAGCGCGGCGCCGGGGAAGGCGCTATTGTCGAACATGGTTACATGCGTGAGCGTAACATTGCTCCAACGGGCGTAGACCGCGCCGCCGCTCCGCGCCCAATTCTGGGTGAATGTACTATTGCTGATGTCAATGACGCCGCTCAGTGTGCCGACTGCGCCGCCGTCGCCGATAGACGCCGAGTTCTTGTGGAAGCTGCTGTTGCTAATCTTGAGGCTGCTGCCTCTTTCCCAGTCGATTGCGCCGCCAAGGGTGGTCGCCTGGTTGCGGACAAAGCGGCTGTTGTGGATGGTCGACTGACGCCCGGCCTTGGAGCCGCCGCCGATTGCGCCGCCTGTTGTGGCAGCATTGCGGAGGAAGGTTGAGCCGTTTACTACGATGCTGCCCTTGCCCTGCACCCAGATCGCCGCGCCTGTGTCGTTCGCGCCGTAAGTAGCCTTGCCATCCGCCAGGGTCAGATTGTTCACGGTGAATGTGCCGGCGTCGACCGTGAAGATCCGAAAACGATTCCTGCCGCTAATCGTATGGCCATCGCCTTCGATCGTGATGTCGCTGGAGATATTCGGCAGTTTTTCGTCGAGGGTGATGTCCTCGTTCAAAGTGATAACATCGTGCCCGTCTCCCGCCGGGCAGCCGCCCGCCGGCGCGTCCGTGTTGGCGGCCACAATTCGCAGCGCAAGCGGGCAGGGCGGCGGCGGCTCGATTGGCGGCGGTTTTGGCAGCGCGCCTTTCGCTTCGATCGCGCCGATATCGCAGCCCTCGCCTTGAGGACGCGCTGTGCCATTTTGGTCGTTTTCGAGGCAGAACTCCGGGTGAGCGGCGTCCACGGCCGGGCTGAAATCCAGCAGCGGGTAGCGCGCCGGCGAGCCAGTCAAGCCGCCGAGCAGAAAGTCCTCGCTGTACGGCAAGTCCGCGCAGGTCCCGTCCCGGCTCAAATTGCCAATCGCCTGGTCCAGGCCGCCGCTGCAGTCATCGGGCGGCGCCGGCGAAGAGACCAGACTGTTGCGTAGCAGAACGATTCCTGACTCCCTGTGGATCGCTTCGCCGCTGGCATTCGTCGACCCATTGTCGATCATGCTGACGTGCGTCATTGTCACATCGGCGCCGGCCGCCAGCAGCGCGCCGCCTGACGACGAAGCGCGATTGTTGTAGAAGGTGGCGTTTGATACGCGGACGCTGCCTGACTCTGCGAATAGCGCGCCGCCTTGATCTTCGGTGCTGTTGTCGCGAAAGCTGCTGCCGCTGATGTCGGCGCTTCCGCCGGAGATGTAGATCGCGCCGCCAGCGCGCTTGGATTTGCTGCCCCTTATGTTGCTGCCGCTGATTACAAGATGAACATCGCTGCCGAAGGTCGCGAATGCGCCGCCTTCCGTTGCCTTGTTTCGGCTGAAGGTTGAGTCTTCAACCGTTGCCCGCGCGCCATCGCGGAGGAGAATGGCGCCGCCATGACCCTCGATATGGCCGACGACATCTGCCGCCCGCGGCCAAACGTATGTAACCGTGGGGCAGCCGTCGTCGGCGGAATATTCATGTCGTGGCTCGGTCAGACTGATGTCCACGCGGTGCGCTGCAATCTCGGCGCAATTCTTCTCGATGTGACTGTCGCTGATTTCCAGCGAGCCGCCGGCGGCCCAAATTGCGCCGCCGTTTCTTGCAAGGTTTTCGCTTAATGTCGAATTCTCTATGATTACTCGCGCGCCCTTGCGCATGCGAATCGCGCCGCCGTCTTCACCGTCAGGCGCTTTGCCATCCCGCAGCGTCGCATTCAGCAGTCGCAGCCGCCCGCCAGCGACATCAAAGACGCGATGCTTGCCCTCGCCGCTAATGGCATGCCCCGCGCCGTCGATGACGAGCGCGCCCGTGATCGGCGGCGACGGGGCTGTGAGGACAATGTCGCTGCCCAGTGTAATCGCGCCGCTGCCACTGCTGTTGGCTGCCTGAATCGCCGCTGCCAACTCGGTATAATTCTCCGCCGCAGACACCCCAGGCGCTAGTCCCCCAAGCATGAAGGTCAACACGAGTACGGCAGCGAATGTCCTTACAGTTTGCCTTACATTCATCCAGATGCTCCTTTCAGCAGTCGCCTTCAGTCGCCACATAATCCGCGCTGATCCAGCCGGAGGCGCCGCGGTGCTCAACCTGGAACCAGCCCTGCGTCCGCGCGGTCGCCGTGAGCGTCGCGCCCGCGACTACCAGGCCTATGCGCGCCCCGCCGGGCCGGTCGCGGAAGTTTAGCGCGTGCGTCGTTGTCAGCGCGCAGCCATTCGCCGCTTGCTCGGCAGCGTCAAGCGCCGGCTGTGCCGGGCTGCCCGCGGGCCACTCGATCGCGCCGATGTCGCAGCCGCGGCCCTTCGGTCGCGCCCGGCCGACTTGGTCCGTCGCCGGGCAGAAGCGGGCGTCCGCCGCGTCGATCGCCGGGCTGCCGGCTTTCAACAGAATGTACCCCGGCGAGCCGGTCGCGCGATCAAGCATCGGGTCAACCGCCGCCCCTTCCGCGCAAGTCCCGTCTTGGCTCAGATTGCCGATGCTGTGGTCCAGGTCGCCAACGCAAGCCGCCGCGCTGTCGCCGCCGGCGACAATGCTGTTGCGCATAATCAGGCGCCCGCCTTTCTTGGCAACGCTGCCGCCTGCCTCAAAGGCCGGGTTGTTGACCAAGGTAACATGTGTCAAGGTGGTTTCGCCGCCGCCTACCAAGATTGCGCCGCCTTGCCGTGCCCGGTTGCCGACGAAGCTGCTGTTGGAAACGCTTACTGAACCTTGGATGACTTCAATTGCGCCCCCAAATAGCGCGGTAACATTGAAATCGAAGCTGCTGCCGCTGATGTCGACCGCGCCGCCGTCGATCAGGATCGCGCCGCCGCCGGCTGCGCCGCTGTTGACGAGGATCGCGCCGCCGCCGGCCGCGGTGTAATTGTCGCGGAAGCTGCTATTTTTTACGCTTAGCGTGCCTCCGGCGCTTTCAAAGGCGATAGCGCCGCCCCAGCTTGCTTTGTTACCTGTGAAACTGGAATCATCAATAACGAGGCTCGCGCTGTTTTCGACCAGGATCGCGCCGCCTTTGCCGTCGAGCTCCTGTCCGCCGGTAAGCTTCAGATTCCTGATGGTCAGGCTTCCCGCGCTGACGGTGAAGATTCGGAAGCGATCAGCGCCGCTGATGCGGTTTCCATTGCCTTCAATCGTAATCTCGCTCGTAATAGGCGGGAGTTCCCGTTCGAGCGTAATGTCTTCATTTATGCTGATGACGTCGTGTCCCTTGCCCGCCGGGCAAGCGCCTGCCGGGGCATCAGTATTCGCGGCGGCGATCTTCTGCGCCAAAGGACAGGGCGGGGGCGGCTCGATACGCGGCAGCGCCGGGCGCGCGTCAGTCGCTTCAATGGCGCCGATGTCGCAGCCGTCGCCGTGCGGCCGCGCCGTGCCAACCTGATCAGTCTCAAGACAGAAGCGCGTGTCGGCCGCGTCTACCGCCGGGCTGCGATCCTTTAGCGGAAAGTAAGCCGGCGCGCCGGTCATGCGGCCAAGCATGGGGTCGCCCTCGATGGCTTCCGCGCAACTGCCGTCCTGGCTCATGTTGCCGACGCTTTGATCCAGCGCGCCTTCGCAACTTGACCCAAAACCAAAGCTGGAAGCGTTGAGAATGATGCTATTGCGCATCAACAACCGCCCGCCGCGTTTGTACAAACTGTCTCCGTGGCTATTGCCCAGATTAGCGCTCATGGTGACATGGGTTAGCCTTGCTTCGCCGCCGCTGACTGATACAGCGCCGCCACCGATGGATTGATTGCGGAAGAATGTGCTGTTAGCGATATTCACCCGCCCGTTCAATGCTTCGATCGCGCCGCCAAATCTCGTCCCTCGGTTAAACGCAAAGCTGCTGCCGCTGATGTCGACGTTTCCACCCGCAGCCAGGATCGCACCAGCGCCATGTCGAGCCGAATTCGAGCGGAAACTGCTTTGCAAGATATTCAGGCTCGCCTGGCCGCCAGTGACGGCAATGGCGCCGCCGCGGCTGGCGTTGTTCTTGTTGAAACTGGCATTCTCGATGATTGCCCCCGCGCCACTGCGCACGCGTATTGCGCCGCCGTCTTCATCGCCGGGCGCTTGCCCCTCAGTCAGCGTCAGATTCTTCACCCTTAGCCGTCGGCTTACGACATCAAATATGCGGAATTTGCCCGCGCCGCTGATGGTATGGCCGTGGCCTTCAATCGTGATCGTGCCGGCGATTGGCGGCAGCGCCTCGCTCAGCGTGATGTCTTCAGCGATTGTGATGATATCGTGGCTGGTCCCCTGCGGGCAGCCGCCAACCGAGGTGTTGGTATTGGCCGAGCGGATGTGGTCCGCCAGCGAGCAGGCCGAGGCCCGGGCCGGCATGGCGGCAATCGCGACGCAGACTAGCGCAAGCGTCAGCAGCAGCCTATTGTGACGTGTCCGTGCTAGCTTCATAACAGCGCCTCCTCATAGCGCTCGATTTACGGCCTCAACCGCAGTCGCCTTCAGTCGCCACGTAATCCGCGCTGATCCAGCCGGTCTGTCGATCGCTCTCCACTTCAAACCAGCCTTGCGTCCGCGCTCTCGCCGGCAGCGTCGCATTTTGCGAAACGCCGCCGATGATGCTGCCGCCAGGCCCGTCGCGGAAGTTGAGCGTGTGGGTCGTGGTCACAGCGCAGTTGTCCAGGGCTTGCCGGACCGGGATTGACTCGATCGCGCCGATATCGCAGGGGCCCACTTGCGCGCGCGGCCTGCCGACCTGGTCGGTATCGGGGCAGAAGCGCGGATCTGCAGCGCGAATCGCCGGGCTGCCGGGACGCGGCGAGACAAAGGTCGCGCCATCGCTCGCTTCTGCAAGCATGGGGTCAGCGCTTAGCATCGGCTCGCAGCTGCCGCCGACGATAAGGTTGCCGACATTCTGCGTTAATTCCCCGACGCAATGCTTCTGGTTTGGGGAGCCGGAAAGCATGCTGTTGCGCATGCTAACGCGGCTCCGCACGCCATAACCGGTGAAGAATATGTGTATCGCCGAGCCGGCGCCACGGTTGACATGATTGTAGATCGTAACGTGCGTTAGGGTCGCGTTCGCGCCGTTCTCCGCCGCCAAGGCGCCACCGCCCCAGCTGGCGCTATTGTTGATGAAGCTGCTATTGATCGCCTCAAGCCGCGGGTGATTCAGCAAATTGATGGCGCCGCCGCTTTGCCCGGCCGAGTTCAGCGAGAAGCTGCTGTTTTCAATCCGGGCGCTACCGTCATTCAGATTGATTGCGCCGCCCGTGCTTCCCGCGCGATTGCGGACAAAGCTGCTCCCACTTACCGTTACGCTCGCCTTCCTGCCAAAGAGCGCCTCAACCGCGATCGCGCCGCCGACATCCGCGGAATTGCGGACGAAGCTGGAATCGCTGACGACAGCGCGACCGCCGTTCTGCAGCCGGATCGCGCCGCCCGGCTGGCTGAAACTGGTTCCTTCGGTCAGGGTCAGATTCTTGACCGTGAGATGCCCGCCATCGACGTCAAAAATGCGGAACTTCCGGCTGCCGCTGATCGTATGCCCGTTGCCCTCAATTGTGATGTCGCTTGTGATGGCCGGCAGCCGCGAGAATAGCAGGATGTCTCGCGTCAGCCGAATGGCGTCGGCGCCGCTGCCCGCCCGGCATCCAGCGACAGCCTTGTCGGTATTGGCGGCGATGATTTGATCGGCCAGGCTGCAAGCCGGCGGCGGCACGATAGGCGCCGGCGCGGCCTCGGCTGACGTGGCTTCAATCGCGCCAACATCGCAGCCGCCGCCTTGTGGCCGCGGTGTGCCAAGCTGATCGCTGTCAGGACAGTAGTCGGCAACGGCTGCATCAATAGCCGGGCTTCGATCCAGCAGGGGATAGTAGGCTGGCTCGCCGCTGAGTTCGCCTAGCATGACAGCGTCGCTGGAACGGACCGCGCAAGTTCCGTCCGGGCTCAGGTTGCCAACGTTCTGGTCGAAGCCGCCCGCGCAATCTTCGCCTCGGCCTCTGCCAACAAGGATGCTGTTGCGCAAGGCCACTCTACCGCCGCTCTGATTCTTGATCGCGCTGGCATCCCAGTAGAGCGACCAATTGTCTTTGAAAGTCGCGTGTGTGATTGTGGCGCTGGCGTTGCCGCTGATCGCCAGGGCGCCGGCGCCGTGCCGCGACTGATTCTCACTAAAGGTGCTGTTGGCAATGTCCAGCGCGCCGCCGCCGACGCGTATCGCCCCGCCGCCGCTATCGGCCGCATTCCTTGCGAAGCTGCTTGACGCTACGCGGATCGAGCCGAAGTTGGCGTAAATCGCGCCGCCGTCGCCGGCGACGCTATTGCTGTCGAAGCTGCTGCTGCTGATGGTCAACCGGACGCCGCTGCTGCCGCTTGCGAATGCGCCGCCGGATGTGGCTCGGTTCTCCCTGAATGTCGACCCGTCTATGCTGGCCTGCGCGCCGTTCAGCAGCGCAATTGCGCCGCCATCGCCCGTATCGATTATTCTGTCCATGCTGTTATGGTAATAGGTGACGTGGACACAGCCGTCCTGGTCTACGCTGCGCTCTTCCCGCTCAGAGCCCTGGCCGCCGGGGTTGAGCGCCGACTTCACCGAATCAGCGCAGTTCTTCGCGAAGGTAGTGTTGACGACGCTCAGCGCGCCGCCGTCGGCAAATATCGCGCCGCCGTCTGAAGCTCGGTTGTGGCTTAAGGTCGAGTTCTCGATCACAAGTCGCGCTCCATTGCGCATCCGTATCGCCCCGCCAACCCCCTCGCCGGCATTGCCCTGCGTCAGGGTCACATTTGATAGCGTCAGCGCGCCGCCGTTCACATCGAAAATTCTATAGGCCTCACTCCCGCTGATGCCATGCCCGCCGCCATCAATCGTCAGCCGGCTCGTGATTGGCGGCAGAGCCGCGCTCAAGTTTATGTCGCCTGTCAGCGCAATCGTCCCGCTGCCATCACGATTGGCCGCGTAAATCGCAGCGAGCAGCCCGTCAAAGTCCGCCGCCGCGTCGACCCCCGGCGCCGCTCCCCAAGTCAGCAGTAGCGACAGTAGCAGCGCCGCCGCAACTGATCGTCTCAAACGTATTATCGCTATGGAGCTATTCCAACTCACAATCGCCGTCCTTCACCACATAATCCGCGCTGATCCAGCCCGTCTCGCCCTCATGCTCCACCTCGAACCAGCGCGGCGTCCGGCCGGCAGCCGCAAGCGTCGCGCCTTCCGCCACCAGACCGATCTTCGCGCCGCCCGGCCCATCACGGAAATTGAGCGCGTGCGTGGTGGTCACGGCACACGCGGCCAGCGCCTGGCGAACCGGAACGGCTTCAATCGCGCCGATATCGCAGGGGCCAACTAGCGCGCGCGGCCGCCCCAGTTGGTCGGTGTCGGTGCAGAACCGGGCGTCGGCCGCGCCTATGGCCGGGCTGCCGGGCAGCGGCGAAATATGAGTCGCGCCGTCAACCGGTTCTTCCAGCATGGGGTCGCCGCTCAGCCTCGGCGAACACCAGCCGCCCTCAATCAGATTGCCGATGTTCTGCCTCAGATTGTCGCAGAACGCAGACGTCAGCGGGCCGACAATGATGCTGTTGCGCAGGTTGAACTTGCCAGGAGGATCAAAAGCGCTGTCGGTAGTATGCAGCGCGCCTTTTACAGCATATGGCGCATGAATTGTAACATGCGTGAGCGTGGCGATAACGCCGTTTTCCACCGCCAAAACGCTGATGCTGGTTCTATTAACGAAGCTGGTGTTGACGATATCAAGCCGGGAGCGAGGGTTTACCATCATTATTGCGCTGCCTTTGCCGAACCCGGCGGAATTACCGGCGAAACTGCTGTCGTTGATCGCGATGGCACCGCCGCCGGCATAAATCGCGCCACCGCCGTTGGCGTCGCTCCGTGAGCGATTCTCACTCAGGAACGTCCTGTTCAGCGTCAACCGGGAATGGTCTGTGCCTTGCCAGCCGATGTATGCCGCCCCGCCGAGTCTCGCCGTGTTCTTGGTGATACGCGAATCATTGACCACCGCTCGACCGCCATTCAGCAACCTGATGGCGCCGCCGGAGTCGATATCGCTGTAGCCTCCCGTCATCGTCAGATTATTCACGGTTAGCGTCCCGCCATCGACATCAAAGATGCGATATTTCTCAGCCCCACTGATGATGTGTCCATTGCCCTCGATGATGATATGGCTGGTGATCGCCGGCAGCGGTTCGAATAGAATGATGTCCCGGTCCAGGGAAATGGTATCGACGCCGCTGCCGGCCGGGCAGCCGCTGGCGGGCTGGTCCCGGTTGGCGGCGATGATCTGATAGGCGAGGGTGCAGACCAAAGGCGGCACAGGCGTCGGCTCGGCCGCGATAACGCCCCGTCCTTCAATCGCGCCGATATCACAGCCGCCGCCCTGGGGACGCGGCGTACCGACCTGGTCTGTCTCCAGGCAGAATTCTGGATTGGCGTAGTCCACCGCCGGGCTGTGGTCGCGCAAAGGGTAGTACGCGGGCGAACCCTTGACCTCGCCCAGACGGGGATCTCCGCTGGGTCGGTCCGCGCAAGTGCCGTCCGTGCTCAGGTTGCCGATATTCTGATCCCATGCGCCGACGCAGGATTCGCCGACTTTTCCGCTGACGATGATGCTATTGCGTAGGTAAGCGCTACCGCCCGCATTTCTGATCGTAGTCGCCTGGTTGTGGCGAGACCGGTTATCGACAAAAGTGGCATGGGTAACGGTAACTTCAGCGTTTTCGCCGATGCTCAAGGCGCCTCCGCCACAGCAGCCGCCAACATGATTTTGGCTGAAGGTGCTGTTTACGATGTCAAGGGTAAAGTTGAGCGCCTCAATGGCGCCACCGCCGCCTTTGTCGGCACTGTTCTCCACAAAGCTGCTGCTGTCGATTGAGACACTGCCGCCGCCCGACCACGCCGCCCCGATGGCGCCGCCGCTCCAACTCGCGCGGTTGCCATCGAAACTGCTGCCGCTGACACGCAGCCGGATGTTCTTGCTGTCGGACGAAATGGCGCCACCGAATGTCGCCAGGTTCTCCGTGAATACGCTGCGCTCGATGGTGGACTGCGCGCCGCTCAGCAGCCGTATGGCCCCACCATCGACATCATCAGACAACTCGGAGTCAATCTCTGGCCGATCATAATCGATTCGCGTACAGCCGTTGGCGTCCACGGTACGCGAGTCTCTATTTGCGCCTTCGCGATTGCTGTTGAAAGTCGCGCTCAAAGCGCAGTTCTTCTCAAAGCGACTATCTGTGATGCGGACAGTTCCACCGTAGGCAATTATCGCGCCGCCGCTTTTGGCCCGATGGCCGCTCAAGGTCGAGTTCTCGATGACAAGCCGCGCGCCATTGCGCATCCGAATCGCGCCGCCGAATCCCTCGCCGGCATTGCCGTCGGTCAGGGTCGCCTCACTGAGCGTCAGCGAGCCGCCGTTCAGGTCAAATATGCGATAGGCGTCTTCCCCGCTGATACTGTGCCCGCCGCCGTCAATCGTGACCCGGCCCGTGATCGGGGGCAGCGCGGCGCTAAGAACGATATCGCCGCTGAGCGTGATCGTCCCGCCTCCGCTGGCGTTGGCTGCTCTAATCGCCGCAACCAAGCCCTCGAAATCATCCGCGGCATTGACCCCGGTCGCCGTCCCCAAAACGAGAAGCAGGGACAGCAGCAACGCGGCCGCAAATGACCGTCTCAGCCTTAATCTGCGCAAAGGTCTAATCGATATCACAGTCGCCTTCTTTCACTACATAATTCGCGCTGATCCAGCCGGTCTGACCATCACGCTCCACCTCGAACCAGCGCGGGGTCCTCGCCATCGCCGGCAACGTCGTGCTTTGCGGCACGCCGCCGATGATGCTGCCGCTGGGCCCGTCGCGGAAGTTGAGCGTGTGGGTCGTTGTGACGGCGCAGTTCGAGAGCGCCTGGCTGACCGGGACTGCTTCAACTGCGCCGATGTCGCAGCGCCCGACGATGGAGCGCGGTCGGCCGCGCTGGTCGGTCTCGGGGCAGAACCGGGCGTCGGCCGCGCTGATGGCCGGGCTGCCGGGCGCTGGCGCGACAAACGTTGCATTGTCAGGCGGTTCTTCAAGCATCGGGTCGCCGCTCAACCTGGGCGAGCAGGAGCCGTCCGCGATCAGATTGCCGATGTTCTGTCTCAGATTGTCACAAACGTCGGCAGACACGCTGCCGGCAATGATGCTGTTGCGCAGGTTGAAACGGCCAGCGGACGTGAAGGCGTCTTCGCGCGTATACAAGACGAGCCTGCGCTCAATAAAAGCGTACAGGGTGACGTGCGTGAGATTGGCGGTCGCGCCGTTTTCCATGGACAGAACACTGTCGCCGTTGTTGATGAAGCTGCTGTTGACGGCATCAAGTCTGGTACGGGGATTAACCATAGCGATGGCGCTGCCGCGACCATAACCGAACGCTGAATTTTGTACGAAGCTGCTGTTGCTGACGGTGACGATTCCACCCCCGGCGTAGATCGCGCCACCGCCATTGCGGGCGTGGTTGTCAACAAAGCTGCTGTTGCTCACCGTCAGCCATATGCTGTCTGTGCCGACCCAGCCGATGAAAGCCGCGCCGCCAGCGTCGGCGCTGTTATTGATAAAGCTGGAGTCGCTGACGGTCGCGCGCCCGCCGTTTTGCAGCTTGATCGCGCCGCCGTCGCCATTAGCCGCGTTGGCGTCCATCATCGTCAAGTTTCTGATTGTCAATATCCCGCCATCGACGTCAAAGATGCGGTATTTGCCCGCCCCGCTGATGCTGTGCCCGTTGCCCTCAATGATGATATGGCTGGCGATCGCCGGCAGCGGTTCGAACAGTAAGATGTCCTTGTCCAGAACAATAGTATCGACGCCGCTCCCGGCCGGGCAGCCGCTTGAGGGCCGGTCCCGGTTGGCGGCGACTATCTGATGAGCCAAGGTGCAGACCAGGGGCGGCACACGCGTCGGCTCGGCCGCGATGGCGCCCCGCGCTTCAATCGCGCCGATATCGCAGCCGCCGCCTTGTGGGCGCGGCGTGCCGGCCTGATCCGCCTTCAGGCAGTATTTCGGATCGGCGTAGTCAATCGCCTGGCTGCGGTCGCGCAGCGGGTAATGCGCCGGCGAGCCGGTCAATTCGCCGAGTCGGGGATCGTCGCTGGGCCGGTCGGCGCAAGTGCCATCCGTGCTCAGGTTGCCAGCGTGTTCCCAGGCGCCGATGCAGTCCTCGCCTTCGCCCGCGCTGGTAACGATGCTGTTGCGCAGAAAGGCTTTCCCGCCGGTCTTGCTTATCGCGTTAGCCTTGTGCCGCCGCGACCAATTGTCCACAAAGGTCGCGTGGGTAATGCTGACTTGGGCGTCCTCGTCGATCTTGAGCGCGCCGCCGTCTCCCCCAGCCCGGTTGCCGCCGAATGTGCTGTTGACGATTTCCAGGGCGCCATGACTGCTCTCGATCGCCCCGCCATCGCCTTCCTCAGTCGAGTTCTCCACAAAGCTGCTGCCGCCGATGGAGATCCTGCCGCCGCCCAGCCAGCTGCCCCCGAGGGCGCCGCCGCTCTGGCTGGCGCGGTTGAACAGGAAGCTGCTGCCGCTGACGTTCAGCCGCACGTCTTTGCTGGCGGTCGAGATTGCGCCGCCGTATGCAGCCCGGTTCTCGCTGAAAGCGGACTGCTCGACAGTAACCCGGGCGCCGTTCAAGAGCCGAATCGCGCCGCCATCGACATGCGACTGGACGTCGGCGTCGATCTCTGACCGAGTATATCTGACACGGACACAGCCGTCGTCATCGACAGTTCGGCGCTCCGAATTCACGCCGGCCACGAGAGCGAAAAAGGCGTACTGCGCGCAGTTCTTGTCGAAGCGGCTATTCGATATGCTAGCGGTCCCGCCCCGCGCGTAAATCGCGCCCGCGCTCTGTTCTGCGATATTGCCTGTGACCGTGCTGTCGCTGATCGCGAGTTGGCCGCCTGACATCGCAATCGCGCCGCCATGTCGCGCCGAATTCGCGCTGAGCGTCGAGCGATCAATCGTGACCCGCGCGCCACTGCGCATCCGTATCGCGCCGCCTTCGCCCTCGCCGGCATTGCCCTGTGTCAGCGTCACATTTGATAGCGTCAGCGCGCCGCCATTCACGTCAAAGATGCGATAGGCGTCATCCCCGCTGATGCTGTGCCCGCCGCCGTCAATCGTGACCCGGCCCGTGATGGGCGGCAGCGCCGCGCTCAGTATGATGTTTCCGCCGAGCGTGATCGTCCGGCTGCCGCTGGCGTTGGCCGCGGCGATCTCGGACCGCAGACTGTCATCAACGTTTGCCGACGACAATATCCCGCTGCCCAACCAGAGGGTCGTCAGCGCGACTGCCAGGACTCGCCTTGCCAACTTGCTCAAACCAGCGCGCATCATCATTTTCGCCTCCATTCTCAATGCCGGAAGTATAGCCGGGCGCAGTTTCCTGGACAAACGTCGCCCTCCAGCTAAGCGAGACTTTTCCGGCTACGACCGCCTTCTGCGACTGATGCGCCGCGCCGGGCGATTTTGCGATTGCAGGGCGCAAGCGCATCCATTACACTCTCGCCACAATCTGTATCCGCGAGGACAACTCATGGCCAAACTTTCCATCAGCCTGGGGCAAATGCAGATCAAATTGGCGCGCGTGGAAGACAATCTGGCCGCGGCCGAAGGCATGATTGGCGAAGCCGCCGCGCGCAATGCCGACCTGGTGGTGCTGCCGGAGTTGTGGTCTACCGGCTACGATTTGGAAAACGCCGCCGACTACGCGGACGAATTGGGCGCGGGCATGTTCGCGCAGATTTCCGAAACGGCGCGCGACAACTCTGTTGCGGTCTTTGGCTCGGTGCTGGAGCGGCGCGGCGATCAGGTCATGAATTGCGCCGCCTATTATGATGCGCAGGGCGGGCTGGCCGCGGTCTATCGCAAGATCCACCTCTTCCGCCTTTTCGACGAACACAAGTGGTTGGGTGAGGGCGAGACGCCGGCGACCCTCGCGTTTCCCTGGGGCGCGGCCGGCTTGAGCATCTGCTATGATTTGCGCTTTCCTGAGCTATTTCGGCGCTATGCCGTAGCACAGAACGCCAAGCTTATCCTGCTCTGCGCCGAGTGGCCGCTGATCCGCGTCGAGCATTGGCGAACCTTGCTGATCGCCCGCGCAATCGAGAATCAGTGCTTCGTCGTGGCGACCAATTCCTGCGGCGATACCGGCGGGACCGTCTTTGGCGGGCACTCCATGATTGTCGACCCCTGGGGCAAAATCATCGTGGAAGCCGGCGAAGACGAATGCCTGCTCAGCGCCGAAATCGACCTGTCCGAGGTGGACCGCGTCCGGCAGCAGATTCCAGTCTTTGAAGACAGGCGGCCCGATGCTTATCTGAGCAACTGACGCCGGCGCCGCGCGGGTCTTGAAAATCGGCGCGCGCTGTGCTATTCTCGGCGCGTGAACAATAACCAGACAGCAATCAGTCGTCCAGCAAGTCTTCATAAAGCGGCAATCCCTCTTCGCATTCTTGGCCTCAATGATGTGTTTTCGAGCAGGCGCGCCGACCTGATGATGTCGGCTACGCGCGCGCCGGCAGCGCCGAGTAGAGACAATCAGGCGGCTGATGCTGTATAGCATTATGAGGAGCAACGCGGGCGATTCATACGGGCGAGAGCTAGAGACGGAGAATTCTTATGTATTCCAGTGGCGACCAGATCATCCATCCCCGCTATGGTGCCGGAACCATTGTCGGCAAAAAGAAGTTAACCTTCAAAGGCAAGACGCGCTCCTATCACGTGGTTGAGCTGGTGGGCAACCGCGGCGAGGTGATGATCCCGGTCGAAGTGGCGACTGATATGAATATCCGCCCGGCAATTGAAGATCTGACCATTATTGAAGAAGTTTTCGCCCTGCCGCCGGCCCAACTGTCCGATGACTATCGCACCCGCCAAGCCAAAATCCAGAAGCAAATCCAAACCCGCGAGCCGCATGCCATGGCCGAAGCCCTGCGCGACCTCTACTGGCGAGAGCAAAACGACAAGCTGACATCGGTTGAACTGAAAATGAAGAGCAGCCTGATCAAAATGCTCAGCCATGAGATCGCGGTGATCTGCGCCGAAACGACCGTGGAGAAGGCGAACAGTCAATTGATGGGCATGCTGCACCGCATGATTCAGCGCGATGAGCCGGAGAGCGACGAACCCGAGTCAGCCTGATTGACCTTCAGTCAGCCGTTTCCAACTTGAAGCGACCGACGCCGCCCTGGTAGCGTATGATGATCGATTGCTCGGCATCGGCGTAATCGGCGCTCTGCCATACCAGCCGCGACTTCGCTGTGTTCTCCCCGGAGACGCGGGCGAAGGTCGGCGGCAGTTCGATCGCCCCCAGCCCCGCTTTCGCCTCGACGCGCGCGGCCAGGCTGGGCGACGCGCAAATGTGTACGGCGCCCAAACCGCCTTTGATATCCAGCTCGCCAAAGGCGGCGGCCGGGATCATCACCTCGGTGATGCCGACGCCGCCGCGGATTCTCGCTGCCAGCGGCGTTCCCGGCGCCGGCAGCTTCACCAGCGTCTTGCCCACGCCCGTCTCCAGACGCAGCGCTTCGATATGCAGGCCGCCGAGGTCGATTTCGGCCTCGCCCACGCCAGCGGCGATGCCCAGGCGAATAGGCAGACCCCGCGCCAGGGAGATGTCCCAGCGCAAATCCCGCGCCCGGCCCGCGAGCGCGCCGAGTTCACTCGCGACGCTGCAACGCTGTCGCAGCGATATGACGCGCTCGGCAGCGCCGATGACATCGAACTCATATTCGCCGACGTAAGTGAGCTCGGCTTCAAACAGATTGGGCGAGCCCGGCGCCAGCGCCGTAATGCTGGCCTGGCCCACGGGAAAGGCAATCTCAATCCGCGCGCGCTCGGCATTGTCAAGCGCTTCGCTTAGAGACGCTGTCCTGGTTTCCGCCCTGCCGCCGGTCGCGCCAGTGACGAATTGCCCGGCCCGCACGTTCAAATGCTCCAGATCCAGCGACCGTTCGACTTTTCTTCGCTCTCGGCTCATGCGCGCGGCTCCTCAACTCGTCCCCTGTTGCAGTATACGCATCCCGGTGGGATTCAAGCTCGCACATGTTAGGGTCGCATGGCTACCTGTTAAATTGCCACCGAAGTTACATAGTGAAATTGAGGGCACAGAGGCTATTTGTCCAAATCTTTTGTGGGCGAGCCAAGGCTCGCCCCTACATCAAAATCTCTGTGGTCTCTGTGGTCTCTGTGGTTGATTTTTTTTGCGCGACTTGCATGGAACTACCTGGTCTGCTTTGGAGTCGCAGGATTCCACTTGTCCAGTGGGCGGCAAAGGCACTATACTTGTCGCAGCGTAGGCAAGTCAGGAATCCGAACTTATGGAAAACAACCCCGCGGTCAAATGGGTGCTGCGGCATCCGCGCATTAGCGCTTGGGTCGTGCTGGCCACTGGCATGGTGGCGCTGCTCGCGCACGAAGCGCGCAATGTCGGCCTCCTGCCCTCGCAGTGGGTTGCGCTGATCGTCGCCACCGTTTTGGTCGCCGGCGCCTGCATCTGGATCATCAGCTGGGAAGACAAAGACGACCCGGCGGACGAGGCCGAAGTCAGCGCGGCCGATGACAGCGTTGCGGAATCGGCAGAGCCGGCGCCAAAGGCCGAAGGCGCCGCTTAAGCTCCCCATATCTATTCTAGGATCAGCCGCCGTTCGCCGTCTGAACGATCGGGAACACGGGCCGCGCATCCCGGCGACTTTCGCACGGGCGAACCGGTGGCTCGCCTGTCTAGTAATACAGCGAATCCATCTATCTCTGCCAACGCAGGGCCACGCGATATGACCCAGCCCAAGGCCCGGCTCACGCGCCCGCACCGGCGCTACAAAGCCAGCTATATTGACGCCCTGTGGGAGTTCATTAGCGAGGGGCGCGCTGCGACCTGGCATCCCGAGATTCTGCGGCGGCGTTTCGACGAGTATCTGCGCGTCTTGCGGCAAGCCGAAAGCGAACCGCTGGCGGGCATGGTTCCGGCCTCGCGCTTCTGGCTGATCGGCGACACTGATCATTACCTCGGCGATGTCGATGTCCGGCACTGCCTGAACGAGGCGCTTGGCCGCTACGGCGGGCATATCGGCTACAACATTCGCCCCTCCGAGCGGCGCAAAGGCTACGGCAAATTGATCTGCCGGCTAGGCATTCTGGAAGCGCGCAAGCTCGGCATCGGCGACATTCTCATCACCTGCGACGATGACAACATCGGCTCGCGCAAAGTTATCGAAGCCAACGGCGGGCGCTTCCAAGACCGAATCGATAATGGCCGCGCGGTCCTGACGCGGCGTTACTGGATTCTGGCCGGCGAATGAAGCCGGCTCAGCGCAGCATCTTGCATTCGCCAGCGGCGCAATCGGGCCGCTCATTGCCGAGCAGCGCGTTGATGCGGTAGCGCCGCCGCGCGATGAAGCGGTAGACCCGCCGCCCGACCGCCTCCGCGCCCGGCAGCCGCAGCAGCAGCCACAGCGGCAAGCCCAATGGCGCTTCCCTGAGCATGCGCCGCGAGCCCGCGAAGCCGGCGTAAACTGTTCCGCGTTCATCGATCACATGAATCTCGGCCAGCAGCTGCTCGAACACGAGCTCGGGGTAACGGTTTTGCCACAGGGCGCGGTCATGCAGGTTGATGAACTCGATCCGCTTCAGCCAATCAAGGGCGCGCATGGTTTCACAAGTCGATCGACATATCACGCAGTTGCCATCGTAAAGCGCTGTCAGCATCGTTTTGCTTTCTTCTGCCGGCGACGCTCATTATACCAAGCGCGGCCCACCACATTAACGGAAAAGCCTTGTAGGGGCGACCTATCAGGTCGCCTGCCTTTACGAGCCAGTTATCGGGCGACTTAATAAGTCGCCCCTACGATTTCGCCTGCTGGAATTCGCGTGATTAGCCTGGCGCTACTTCGGCGCCTCTGTGGTAAAACTTAATGGCCGTCTACCGCATTTTTGGATGCCGCCGAATGCTCCCGACCCGACTGGAACTGCGCAACTTCCTGGCTTACCGCGCGCCGCCGCCCATCAACTTCGAGGGCGTCGATCTGGCTTGCTTGTCAGGCGACAACGGCGTCGGCAAATCATCGCTGCTGGACGCCATCACCTGGGCGCTTTGGGGCCGCGCCCGCGCCAAACGCGATGAAGAACTCATCCACATCGGCCAGGATGAAATGCGCGCGCAGCTTGACTTCATGCAAGACGGCGCTCGCTACCGCGTCATCAGGCGGCGCGCGCGGGCCGGCCGCGGCAGCCGCGGCGCGCTTGATCTGCTGGCCTGGGACGCGGGGGCTTCGCCGCGCATCCTCAACCAGGGCGGTATCCGGCGTACGCAAGAGCAAATCAACGATCTGCTGCGCCTCGACTATGAGACCTTTGTACACTCGGCCTTCTTGCAGCAAGGCCGCGCCGATGCCTTCACCCTCAAGACCGCCGCCGAGCGGGTTCGCGTTCTGTCCGATATCCTGGGCCTGGAGCGCTGGACGCAATATGAGAGCGACGCGAAAGGGCGGCTGGCGGCGCTCAACGCGCAGGCCGATATCGTGCGCAGCGATATCAGCCGCATTGACGATGAAATCAAGCGCGAGCCAGGCTTGCGGGCTGAACTGGACGAGCTGGCCCAAGCGCTTGAATCTACGCAAGCGCAGCTCGATCAAGCCAGCGAACATTACCAGCAAGTAGCCAGTGCGGCGGCGCTGCTGCGCCTGGCGCGCGAGAATCGAGCCGAAACCGAGCGCCTGGTCGTTAGCCACCGCGATGACATGGAAATCGCGCATGCTGAAATCCAGCGCCAAGACGAAAAGATCGCCGACTACCAGCGCATGATCGCGCAAGCCGATTCCATTCAGGCGGGTTATCAGCAGCTGGTTGCGGCGCGTGAGAATCAAGACCAGGCGTTGCAGCAGTTGGCGCGCCATCAGGAACGCGACCGGCAGATACACCGGCTCGAACGGAAGCTGGCTGAGCAGCGCGCCGATTTGACGCGCGAAGCCGGGGTCATTCGCGAGCGCATCAAGGGCCTGGAGGTCACAAGCAAGGACGCAGCCGCAATCGATCTGGAGGCGCTGCAAAGCGAGTTGCGGACCTTGCAAGCGCTGGATGCCCGGCGCGACACGGCCATTCAGGCGCGCCGGAAGCAGGCTGCGCGGCGCGCCAAATCTGCGGCGCGGCTGGACGGCCTCGAAGCCGAGGGCCGGGCGCTGAACCGGCGGCTCGAACAGCTGCGGCAGGTCGAGGGCCCGGCCTGTCCACTCTGCGGCCAAGCGCTGACGGAAGCGCATCGCGACCAAACCTTGGCGCAGTTGCGCGCCGAGCGCGACGCCCTGCGGGGAACTTACCGCGAGTGCGCCGGCCAAATCCGCGCCTTCGACGCCGAAGGCCGCGCGCTGGATAAGGAGCTGGAGCGCTGGTCGCTGCAGCTGAAGGACCTGCCCGCGCTCCAGCAGCGCTTCGGCGCCGCCCGCGAACAGCGCCGCCGCGCTGAAGAAGCCGCCGAGGCAATCACGCTGGAGGCGGACAAACTCGCGCGCATAGAAGCGCGGCTCAACCTGGAGGATTACGGCCAAGAGGCGCGCTCGCAGTTGGACGCGCTCATGTCGCAGGTTGAGACTGACGCCGCCGCCGTCGCCGATATCCAGTCGCAGCTGGATAGCCATGCCGCCTTCGATCGTCAACACAGCCAACTGGAATTCGCCCGGGCCAACTTGCCCGACGCGCTGCGCAGCCGTGACCAAACTGCGCAGCGCCTGGCGAAACTGCGCGAGTCGTTGGCCGCGGGCGAAGAGAAACTGCGCGCGCTCGCCGACGAGATCGAGTCGCTTGCGGCGCAACTGGCGGATGAAGACGCGCGCCGCGATGCTGTCGAGATCCACCGGAGCGAGGCGCAGCGGCTGCGCGAAGCGATCGCCATCGGCCAGCAAGAATTGAACGCCATCGCCGCTGGCCGCGAAAGCAAAGCCCGCTTGAGCGAGAAACTCGCTGACCTGGAAGCGCAGGCGAGCCTGACCAGTGAACTGCGCGCGTCATTCGGCAAACTGGGCGTGCCGGCGATGATCATCGAAACGGTCATTCCCGAGCTGGAGCAGGAAGCCAATGACTTGCTCGGGCGCATGAGCGACGGGCGGATGAAGCTGCGACTGGATACGCAGCGCGAACGCGTCGACGGCAAGCTCGACGAGACCCTCGACATCACCATCGCTGACGAGCTGGGCGCGCGCCCCTACGAACTCTACAGCGGCGGCGAGGCTTTCCGCATCAACTTCGCCATCCGCATCGCGCTTTCGAAATTGCTCGCCCGGCGCGCCGGCGCTCAACTGCGCGCGCTATTCATCGACGAAGGTTTCGGCGGCCAGGACGAAGCCGGCCGCGCCAAAATGCTCGACGCCATCCGGGCAATCAGAAGCGACTTTGACCTGATCCTGGTCATCACGCATATCGATGAATTGCGTGACAGCTTCCCGCAGCGCCTGCTGGTGACAAAGACCGCCGCTGGCAGCCAGGTGACAATCCGCTAAACTCACGCAGGTCGAATCCGTGGGGGCGACCTATTGGGTCGCCCGCCGCATAGCGATTGTGTAGGGGCGCCTCTGTGAGTCGCCCGCCGAAAGGAGAAATTATTCCTAAAGACGCCACCAACAACCAACTCACCCGCGCCGAAGTCGACTTCTTCGTCGAAAACGGCTACCTCGGCCCCTACGCCGCCATGTCGCCGGCCGAGATGGCCACGGTTCGCCGCCAGATCGAGGCGGACGTCCTGGCCAGCGACGGCCCCAACTCGCGTTCGCGCGGCCAATCCCGCCACATGGACCAGCCGGTCGTCTACGACCTCGCCACGCATCCCGCCATCATCGACCGCATCGCTGGCATACTGGGACCGGACCTTGTCGTGTGGGCCACCAACTTCTGGAACAAAGCGCCCGGCGGCGCCGAGATCCCCTGGCACCAGGACATCAACTTCTGGCCGCTGGAGCCGCCGCTCAACACATCCGCCTGGATCGCCATCGACGAGGTAACGGTCGAGAATTCCTGCGTGCAGATCATCCCCGGCTCGCATCGGCAGTCGCTGCCGCACACCAAGGCCACGGGTGTGGCCTTCGGCAAAATGGCCGATCCAGACGCCTTTGACGCGACCGGCGCGATCAACATGGAGTTGAAACCCGGCGAGTTCTTTATCTTCAGCGAGCGCACCTTGCACCGATCAAGCGTAAACACCTCTGACAAACGCCGCCTCGGCATGTCCGTCCGCGTAACCCTGCCCATCGTACATATCGGCCAGGACGGCTCGCCGCTGCACGAAGGGCATACCGCGATACTCGCAAGGGGCAAAGACCGCATGGGCTTCAACCGCTACGCCGGCCGCCCGTAATGCGCGCGCCCATACAACACCGTAGGGGCGACCTATCAGGTCGCCCGCCGCAAAGCGATTGTGTAGGGGCGACTCTGTGAGTCGCCCACAGGAAGGACGACTAATGCTTAAGGATGACCCCAACAACCAACTAACCCGCGCCGAAGTCGACTTCTACGTCGAAAACGGCTACCTCGGCCCCTATGCGGCAATGTCCCCTGCCGAAATGGCGCCCATCCGCCAGGAGATCGAAAGCAAGGTCCTCAAGGCCGCCGGTCCCAACCCGCGCCGCCCGATGCAGTCGCGCCACATGGACAATGCCGCCGTCTACGACCTGGCCGCCCACCCCGCCATCATTGACCGTATCGCCGGCCTGCTCGGGCCGGACCTGGTCGTCTGGACCACCAATTTCTGGCTGAAAGATCCCGGCGGCGCGGAAATCCCCTGGCACCAGGACATCAACTTCTGGCCAATCGAGCCGCCCGTGAACGTATCCGCCTGGATCGCCATCGACGACGTCACTACCGAGAATTCCTGTCTGCAGATTATCCCCGGCTCGCATCGTCAATCCGTGCCGCACTTGCGCGCCACCGCAGACATGGCCATCCACGAGATGGCGGATCCCGAGTCCTACAATGTCAGCCAGGCGGTCAGCATGGAGCTAAAGCCCGGCGAATTCTTCTTGTTCAGCGAGCGCCTGCTGCACGCTTCCGGCAGGAATACTTCCGACAAGCGCCGCCTCGGCCTGGCCATCCGCGTGACGCTGCCGATAGTTCACATCTTCCAGGACACGCACCTGCACCCGGGGCACACCGCTATCCTCGCCAAGGGCAAAGACGTCATGGGCTTCAACCGCTACGCGGGCCGCCCAACGAACCCGCCAACGTTGATGTAGGGGCGACTCTGTGAGTCGCCCGCAATTTCGTTCCACTCTCGGGCGACATAGTATGTCGCCCCTACGTTCGCTGCTGTGGGGGGTGCGGGGGACTAACCCAGCTTCCGCCGCAGCTCGTCCATCGCCGCGCGCGAACGCCGCCGCAGCTGGGCGCGGAAATGCGCCGCTTCAATCGCGCTGTACTTGCTGCGGACGATACCGACGATCTCTTCCGTGCATGTTGTGCAAAACACGCTCTCCGCGTCAGAAAACGCGGCCGGCGGCAGTTCTTGTTCGCAGCGCACACAGGGTTTGAGGTCTGTCAACGGCGTGACTTCCTTTCAGTAAGCCGGCTATTGTACGCGAACCCGCCCTTGTTTGGAATACGCATCCCAACCGCTGCCGCGCGCGATTAATCTCTGTGTCCTCTGTGTCTCGGTGGTAAATTGAACAGCCGCCTCCGGACCCGGGGCAAAATTCGACAAATCGCCAAGCTTGTGTCACAATCTGCGGCTGCGTCGGAACTATTGATCAATTGGCCAGCAGCGCTCGTTACAGATTGATATAGACACTTCTTGGAAGATATGGGCTGACGCCGGCTGCCCGATAAGACGTCTGTCTGTGACGAGGAGAATCTGCTGTGAAGTTATGTGTCATCGAAGGCGACGGCATCGGCCGTGAAGTGGTGCCGGTTGCAATTCGCGTGCTGCGGCAAGTCATGCCCGCGCTTGAAGTCATCCGCGCCGAAGCCGGCTGGGATACCTATCAAGCGACCGGCAACGCGTTGCCGGACCAAACCGTAGCGACTGCCCTAAGCGCCCGGGCGGTACTCTTTGGCGCTTGCAGTTCGCCATCCTATCCGGTCCCGGGCTATTCCTCGCCCATCGTCAAGCTGCGCCGCTCCATGGAGACTTACGCCAACTTGCGGCCGACGCGCTACCTGCCCGTGCCCACCGCGCGCCAGGGCGTCGACCTGGTCGTCGTGCGCGAAAATACCGAGGGCCTCTACGTCGGCGACGAGCGTACCGCCGACGCCGGCGACACCGGCACCGCCACGAAACGCATCACCCGCCGCGCCAGCGAGCGCATCGCCCACACCGCCTTCCGCCTGGCTAAGAGCGAGGGCCGCCGGCGCGTCACCATCGTACACAAGGGCAATGTGATGCCGCAAACCGACGGCCTCTTCCGCCGCGTCGCCTATGAGGTGGCAAAGGATTACCCCGACATCGAGACCGATGAACTTCTGGTCGATACCGCCGCCTACTGGATGGTCAAAGAGCCGACCCGCTTCGATGTCGTGCTGACGCCCAATCTTTACGGCGACATCTTGTCCGATATGGCGGCGGCCTGGGGCGGCGGGCTGGGCCTGGCGCCGGCGCTTAACCTGGGCGAGAAGGTCGCTGTCGCCGAGCCCGTGCACGGCTCCGCGCCCGATATCGCCGGCAAAGGCATCGCCAACCCGACCGCTGTCATCCTCAGCGCCGCCATGCTGCTGCGCCACCACTGGCGCATGCCCGCGCCGGCGGACAGAATCGACGCTGCCGTCAACGCCGCCCTCAGCCAGGGCGACTACACCGCCGATATCCTCGGCGCCAACGGCATGGGCACGGATGACTTCGCCGACATCATCTGCGCGCAGTTGAGCTAGCCGCAAGTCCCGCGCGGCGTCACATAACCGGCGCTGACCCAGCCCCGCTCGCCGTGATAGTCGACCAGGAACCAGTCAGCCGTCCGCTCCAGCGCCGTAAGCGTGACGCCCCGTGGCAGCCAGCCCGCGATTGCGTCGCCCCAGGGGTCGACAAAGTGGATGCGCGGCCCGCCGGGCGACTCCCGAAAGTTGAGAATCGCGTCTGTCGTCACCATGCAATTGCTCAGCGCGCGCGAACGCCGCGCCGTCGGGGCCGCGCCCGACTGCAGCACAACCGTGCCCGGCCGGTCGATATCAGCGCAGGTCATACCGCCCTGCGAGTATCCACTAAGCGGCACTTGCGCGCGCGGACTGAAAGCGGCGTCCAGGAAGAGCAGCGATCCCGCCCCCGGAAAGCAGACCCCCGCGCCCTGCTCGACCCAGCCGTAGACGTCTATCGCGTCCATGAAGCCGTTCTCGCGCAGCGCCCGGTCGCCGATTGCGACCGCGCCCACGCGCCGGAACTGCACGCCGCTGTTTAATCCGTTAGTGGCTTTCAAGGCGTAGCCCGCGGCCATCAGATCCGGGCAGTCGGCGCAGACGGTGACGGAAGTCGAGTCGCTGCTGGCGGCCAGTCTGATATACAAATCTGACGCTGCCGCCGATCTGAAGAGTGTAGATATCGGTGGTCGCCGGATGATTAAAAAAATGGGGGGGGGGGGGGGG
>VXLV01000100.1:54621-56086 GCA_009841405.1 Chloroflexota bacterium
CACTGGGATTGGGCGGAGGCGGAGGATGATACTCATACGCGCCGAGATCGCAGAGGCTGCCATAAGGCCGGCGCCGCCCCCGCTGGTCGACGGCGGAATTCAGCTGGTTGCACTGGGATATGCCGGACGCTGTGTAGGCGCCGTCCACCGCCGGGCTGTCGGCTTGCAACGGGTAATAGGGCCTCTCGCCCCCGCTGCGAGCGCCCAGTTTCAGTTGCGCGCTCGTGCCGGTGAGGATGTTGATGCTGCCCCCGTCAAAAGCGTTGTAATCGCTCCCTTGCGCGCCCGGCTTCATTACGCTGATGCTGTTGTACAAATTCAAAGTTGTGCCCGACTCGCGGAAAAAGGTGTTGCCGTTTGTGGCGCCGTTGGCTTCGTTATTCACGAATGTGACATGCCTGATAGTCACGGTGTTCGGAGCTGTGCCGCTGTTGCCGTAGACTGCGCCGCCCTGATTGACCGACGTATTGTCGTAAACGGTGCTGTTTTCCAGGCGCAGGCTGCGCGTGCTGATGATGGCGCCGCCGGAGTCGTTCGCCGAATTGCTGTGGAAGACGCTGCGGTAAATGCTCATGTTCGCCCGGTTGTCGATGGCGCCGCCGTCATCGCGCGCTGAATTGTTGTTGAAGATGCTGTCCGTGATTGTCGCCGAGTAATTGCCACTGACGTAGAGGGCGCCACCTTCGCCCGTAGACCCACTGCCGGCCGCATTACCGTTGAACGTGCTCCCGTTTATCGTCAAACTTGCCAAGGTAGTTGCATAGATACCGCCGCCATGTTGGGTCGCGCTGTTGTTTGTGAAGGTGCTGTTGCTGATCCTCAAATAGCCTGTGCCACTCACGGCAACGGCGCCGCCCGAGGCTGCGCTTGTGTTGCCCTCGAACATGGTGTTGTTGATCTCCACGTCGACGCTGCTGCCAGTCCCGTTTACGGCGCCTCCAAAGCCGAAGGAGCTGTTGTTCATGAAAACGCTGTTGTTGACAATAAGCGACGCCTTTGTGTGCACCCTTAGCGCCCCGTCATCCGCGTTAGCGCTGCTACTGTTGTTATTGGTCAAAGTTAGGCGGTTTATCGTTAAGGTAAAGTTGGTGTCGGTGCGCGTTCTCGCTTCCAACAGATCCGCGGGCCCGCTGAGCTTATAGTTGCCGCCTCCCGGTTTGGCGCCATTGATAGTCAGCGCCTTCTGGATCTCTAGCGGGGTGTTGTTAGGCAATGTCACATCGACCGTTAGGTTGATGGTGTCGGCGCCGGTGCTGCCGGACGCGCAGTCATCCTCGTCTTGATCGCCGTTGTTGGCGTTTAAGATCGCTTCAGCCAGGCTGCATTCGCCATCATCGACGACGTCCGCCGACGTGCGATTGACGGTGATAGTCGCGGCGTAGACCGGCGCCAGCGAAAAAGAAAAGATTAGAAACAGTGCTGAAACTAGAGCGAATATGCGGGGGGGGGGGGGGAATTATTGAAA
>VXLV01000103.1 GCA_009841405.1 Chloroflexota bacterium
CCCCGATGCTTCGGGGAGGGGGTTGGGGGGTGGGGTAGAACCGGGGACTAACCCGCCGTATAGATGAAGCGCGCCACGTTCGGATCATCGACATTGTCGATGGTGATCACGGCGTAGCCGGTGCCGACGCGGGCCGGCATGGACGTCACGCCGCGCAGATTGGCGACTTGCGCGACCACGCCCAGATAACCCATATCGGCCGGCTTCTGCGCGATGACGAGCGAGACGATGCCATCCCTCAGGTAGCCGATATTCTCTTCGCTGGCGTCAAAGAGCGCCACTTCCACCGCGCCTTGCAAGCCAGCGTTCTGGATCGCAGCGCCGGCGCCAAGCGCGCCGAAGGTATTGGTGGCGAACATGCCAACGATATCGGGGTTCGCCTGCAATACGGCCGCAGTTTGCTGCTGCGCCATATCGGCGCTGTTCTCGTTGTAGTCAACGCGCGCCACAACCAGACCGCCAGCCTCAGCCGCCGCCAGGCAGCCTTCCTCGCGCTGATCAGTGGTGCTGATGCCGGGGCGGGTGTTGGTGACGTAAATCTTGGCGCCTGCGCCCAGCTTGTCCGCCAATGCCGAACAAGCGATGCGGCCGCCTTCTACGTTGTCCGAGCCGATATAGGTCAGCGGGAAGGTGACTTCGCCATCGGCGTAATTGCCGTCGCCGATGAAGGTATCTACCGTCAGCACTGAGATGCCGGCCTCATGCGCGTCTTGCAGCACCGGTATCGACTGCTCCTTGTCGTTGGGCGCGGTCACCAGCGAGCTGATGTCGCCGCGGGCGATCAGGGCTTCGATGATCGGCGCCGAGACGGTCACGTCAAAGCGTTCCGGATCCTGTTGGATGACGTTCATGCCATAGCGGCCGGCCGCGCCGTAGACGCCGCGCGACATGGTGATGTAGAAGGGATCGGGATTGACGCCGGGCACGAAGGCCAGGTTGTAGCTGTCATCCAGCGCCGGCGCCGGATCGCTGGTGTTGCTGGTGTAAATGAAGCGCGCTACGTCCGGGTCATCGACATTGTCGGCGGTGATGACGGCGTACCCAGTCGGGATGCGGGCCGGGATGCTGCCCACGCCATCGAGGACGGCTGTCGCCAGCGACACGCCGAGATAGCCCATATCCGCCGGCTTCTGGGCGATGACCAGCGAGACGATGCCGTCTTTCAGGAAGCCGATATTTTCTTCGCTGGCGTCAAAGAGCGCGACTTCGACCGCGCCTTGCAAGCCGGCGTTCTGGATGGCCGTGCCCGCGCCCAGCGCGCCAAAGGTGTTGGTGGCGAACATGCCGACAATATCAGGATTGGCTTGCAGTACGGCCGCGGTCTGCGCCTGCGCGGTATCGGCGCTGTTCTCGTTGTAGTCAACGCGCGCTACGACCAGTCCGTGGTCTTCAGCCGCCGCCAGGCAGCCCTCTTCGCGCTGGTCGGTCGTGCTGATGCCGGGCCGCGTGTTGGTGACGTAAATCTTGGCGCCTTCACCGAGGGAGTCGGCCAGTGCCGAACACGCGATATACCCGCCCTGGGTATTGTCCGAGCCGATGTAGGTAATAGGGAAGGTGACCTCGCCGTCAGCGTAGTTGCCATCGCCGATGAAAGTGTCGACCGTCAGCACCACGATGCCGGCGTCGTGCGCCTCTTGCAGCACGGGAATCGACTGCTCTTTGTCGTTTGGCGCCGTGACCAGGGCGTCAATGTCGCCGCGCGCGATCAAGGCTTCAATAATGGGCGCGGAGACGGTGACGTCAAAGCGCTCTGGATCCTGCTGGATGACCGTCAAACCGAGATCCGTGGCCGCCTGGTTAACGCCGGCGCTCATCGTGATGTAGAAGGGATCCGGGTTGACGCCCGGCACAAAGGCGATGGTGTAGCCGTCGTCTTGCGCCAAAGCCCCGGGCAGAAGGCTGAGCGCGAACAAAAGTACCGCTGAAATAATCAGTAACCTCTTCACAGCAAATCTCCTTTTATGGAACGGAAAGTGTATGGGCGCAGCCAGGCAAGACCGGCGCGGCGCCACAAGCCCCCATAAGTTAGCGCATTCGCAACTGATATGCAAACCGCGCAAGACTGTCGCGCGCCGGGGTGTCGGCTGCGCCGCCAAAATCGGGTATCATCAGCCCGGTGAACGGCAATCAAGGAACGAAATCGGCGACCTATGAAAACAGCCATAGTCGTCAGCGGCGGGGACGCGCCCGGCATCAACGCGGCCATAGACGCGTATGCCCGCCTGGCGCGGGAAAGCGGCGGTCAGGTTGTCGGCGCGCAAGATGGCTTCGCGGGCTTGCTGGCGGGGCGGCTGTCCGAGCTGGACGGGGCGCTGCTGTCGCGGCTCTCGGGCAAGAGCGGCTCGATTCTGCGCTCCAGCCGCGCGCCCGTCTTGAGCGCCCCCGACGCCGGCGAACGGCTGCGCGCCGTCATGCGAGCGAACGACGTCGAAAATCTGCTGCTCTTTGGCGGCGACGGCAGTTTAAAGCATGCGCTGCCGCTGCTGGAGCGCTGGGGCGCGCCATGCGTCGCCATGCCAACGACGATAGACAACGATATCACCGGCACTGACTATACCCTGGGTCACGATTCGGCTTGCAATTTCGCGCTGGCGGCGGTCGAGGGCATCCGCGCCACCGCCGACGCGCTGCCCGGGCGGATATTCCTGCTGGAGACCTTGGGCGGCCACACCGGCTATCTGGCCCTGGCCATCGCGCATGCCAGCGGGGCCGACGTCGCGCTTCTGCCCGAATACGCGTTTGACCTGGACTGGCTGGCGGAGCGCGTCCGCCGCGTGGTCGAGCGCGCGGGTTACGCGCTGGTCGTGCTCTGCGAATTCGTGCCGGGAATCGACAGCCTTAGAGACGAGCTGCCGCGGCGCAGCGGCATCCGCGTGCGTTACACGGCGCTGGGGCATGCGCAGCGCGGGGCCGATACCTCGCATTATGATCGGACGGTCGCCCGCGATATGAGCGGCTTGGCTTGGCAAGCACTGAAAGACGGGCTGTCGCTGGGCGCGGTCGTCATGCGGCACGGCAAACTGACCTTGCGTGAGGGCCTGATGCCGCCTCAAGACAAGCCGGCGCCCGATTACGCCCGCTACGCGCGGATCAATGGCTTATGAAGACCTACCTGGCAATTGACTTCGGCGGGACGCGCAGCCGCGCCGCCCTCTTCGACGCCGAATTGCGGCTGCTGCGGCGGGCGGAGACGCTGAGCCGCGTCGCTGACGGACCCGAGGACACGCTGGGACGCCTGGTCGACTTGGGCCGGTCGCTACTGGACGAAGGCAGCCGGCCCGTCGCTATCGGCATTGCCGCGCCCGGCCCCCTGGATACGGAGGCCGGCCTGATCATCAAGGCGGAGACGCTGCCTGGCTGGTCGCGCGTGCCGATTGCGCGAGCGCTCAGCGCCGCATTTGACGGCGCGCCGGCTTTCGTCGAGAATGACGGCAATCTGGGCGCGCTGGCCGAATACCGGCTCGGCGCCGGGCGCGGCGCGGAGCCCATGCTCTACCTGACCATCAGCACCGGCATCGGCGGCGGCGCGATCATCGGCGGCGAGCTATTCACCGGCGCGCGAGCGCTTGCGATCGAGCCGGGCCACATGCGATTGACCCAGCCCGACGGGACCGTGCGCCGGCTGGAGGAGTTGGCGTCCGGCGCCGCTCTGGGCGATTTGGCGCGGCAGCAACTGCGGAACACAGACGCGCCGTCAAGCTTGAGGACGCGACAACATGTTGACGGCCAGGCGGTGGGCGAAGCGGCGAGGGCGGGCGACGCCCTGGCGCTGTCAGTCGTTCGGCAAGCGGGCGAGTGGCTGGGCTTGGGCTTGGTCAATCTGCTGCATCTCTTTAATCCGGCAGCGATTGTGCTGGGCGGCGGCGCGGCGCAAATGGGAGACTTGCTGCTGGACCCGGCGCGGGAGGTCATGCGCGAGCACGTTTTGCACGATGGCTTTCTGCCGCCGAACCTGTTGCGTTTGGCGCATTTCAGCGAAGATACGTGTTTGACCGGCGCGGCGCTGCACAGCCGGGACAAGCTGGCGCGCGGCGATACTTCTATGGACAGGAGCTAAGGCATGAGCGAAAAGGCAACGATAACAATTCGGCCGGACGAAGTCATCGGCGCGGCCCACGACCATCTCTACGGCGCCAACCTCGAGCATATCGGGCAAGGGATATACGGCAGCCTCTGGGCCGAGATGCTGCGCGACCGTAAGTTCGCCGGCAACGACCGGATGTACACCGCGCCCAGCGAAGGCTTGCACAACGTGCATCCCAGCATCGGCATCGTCGTGCCCTGGGAAGCGCAGAATCCCGACTACGAAGCCGTGCGCTATGTGCACGACAACACGACATTCTACACCGGCCGCCAATCCCAGCGCATCAGCATCCGCATCGCCGACGGGCAGCAGCGCGGCATCAAGCAGGGCAGCCTGTATTTGCAGGCCGAACGCGACTACGAACTGCGGCTGGTGGTCAAAGGCGAGGGCCAGGCGCTGGCCGCGCAGCTGGGTGAAGAAGACTGGCGCATCGACGCTGTCGGCGGCGACTGGACGACCCTGCGCCATACCTTCCGCGCCGCCGGCGAGAACCCGCTCGGCGAACTGAGCTTGACCATCAGCGAGGGCTCGCTGTGGATCGGCTGCGCCTCGTTGATGCCCACCGACAATGTGAAGGGTTTCCGCCCTGACGTGATCGAAGCCATGCGCGATTGGTCGCCGACGCAGTTGCGCTGGCCGGGCGGCAACTTCGTCTCGGCGTATCACTGGCGGCCGGGGGTCGGCGACCGCGACCTGCGCCCGACCTATCTCGACCCGGCCTGGTGGCTCTGGGAATCGAACGATGTCGGCACGGACGAATTCATTGACCTCTGCCGGCTGATCGGCGCTGAGCCGGTGCTGACCGCCAACATGGGCACGGGCACGGCTGAAGAAGCGGCCGCCTGGGTCGAATACTGCAACGGCGACGCGAACACTGAATATGGCGCGCTGCGGGCACAGCACGGCTATGCGCAGCCGCACGATGTGCGCGTCTGGTTTGTGGGCAACGAGCAGTACGGCAATTGGCAAGTGGGGCATTGCGACCCCGAGACCTACGCGCGGCGATATCTCGAATTCGCCCGCGCCATGCGCGCCGTCGACAGCCAGCTGACGCTGCTGGGCGTCGGCGTGCCCGCCAATCTTTACGCCCACTGGAACGAGATCGTGCTGGGCATGGCCGCCGCCGAGATGGACCAGTACAGCGTGCACTATTATTCACTGCGCACGGAGAAGCTGGATGTCACGCCGGACCGGGAACTCATGTATTTGCCCAAGATAGCCTGCTGGTATGAAGTCGAGCAGATGCTGGACGCTACGTTGGAAGTGATGGATCGCTATGACGCCGGCTCTCTGCCCCTGGCTTTCGACGAGTGGAACACCTACGTCGGCGCCAAGCCGCCCGATTACATCGAAGATTACACCCTTGCCGACGCGCTCTACACCGGCGCGTTGATGAACGCCTGCCTGCAGCGCGCCGACCGGATCAAATACAGCGCCATCTATCACCTGACCAATGTCATGGGCTGCTATGTCTCCGCGCCGCTGTACGAATGGGAGAACGTCTTTATGGGGCGGCGCGGCGGCTGGGTACCAGTGTCGACGGGCGACAAGCCTGACGCGCCGGCGACAATCAAGATGCCGGCCACCCTGGTGCTGGAGTTGATGACGCAGCACCGCGGCGCTGACGCTGTGCGCTGCGCGGTCGAGTGCGGCAGTTTCAGCTGTCCGGAGGCGGGCAATATGCCGGCCTTTGATGACGTGCCCTTGGTTAGCGCCGCCGCGACTTATGATGCGGAAAGCAAGCAACTCTATATCTCGGTCGTCAATTGCGCCGTCGAGGATGCGATGCGCATTGAGCTAGCGGGAATTGAGGCTGCGGGCCCGGTTGCGATGGATCTGGTTTCGGGCGAGCACCCGCTGAGTACCAATGATTTCGCCGCGCCGCAGCGCGTGGCCATCGAGCGGCGGCAAGCGACCGCGGACGATATCGAGTTGCCGCCGCATAGTTTCGCCATGCTGCGCGTACCGCTGGGCTGATTTACCAGCGAATTGTAGGGGCGTTTCGCCGAAACGCCCGCCGGCAGATCTCCAAACTGGCGGGGGGGGAAGCGCCACACACCGCCCAAAGAGATTGATACATGTTAATGGAATATTGATTATAAAGGAACAGATCCATACAATATACAAAAAAAAAAAGAGATT
>VXLV01000007.1 GCA_009841405.1 Chloroflexota bacterium
GTTAATCCGCACCGCAACCCCACTCAATCACAGGGCGCAAAAAAGCGAGAGCTCCACTCTCACTCTTACAACACAGACTACCAGCACCAAATCGCACTGTCAAGGATGTAATTGAGGATCCGCTAAATGTCTCGCGAACCCTTGCTCTGTGGCACGGCATGCGTCGCATTGTATTCGTTCGCCGCCCGCAGCAAAGTCCGTAAGGCCCTGACATCAAGCTTGTCCTCTTCGAAGATATCGATCGCGCGGGACATCTTGGCTGTCAGGCTCGCATTGAACAGCTGGTCAGGGTCGGGAAGCCGCGCCCCATGATGAAACGTGAGTTTCACCTTGGCTTTGAAGATGTTGCCGTGGGCATACATCCCGCGGTGCGACCAAACCGGCGTACCCATCCACTTCCAGTCTTCAACTACGTCCGGATTGACTTCACGGATGATCTCCCGAAGTTCAGCCAAGCGCTCGCCGCGCCAATCATCAAACTCCGCGATATAGTCGTCGATTCGCCGCGAAGCATCCTGCCGACTTAAAGACGCTGATTTCTCCTTATCGGCGCGGCGGCCAGATGACGACTGATTTCTGCGCTCGGCGGTCTTTGAAGCTGTCATCAGACGGCGCCCTCCTCAATTGAGATTCTTCCATTGAAGCGCTGTCGAACAAGAAGACGCCGAATCCCGGCGACGGGCTGGCCCGCTGCGGGAACGATCATCGCCGGGCTAAGTCGGCTCCGGCGCGAGCTCATCAGATCGCAGTTACACAGGCTCTTCGGCCTCGCCACTGGCCTTTCGCTGATCTCCCAAGACGTCTTTGACGTACATTTCATCGATCAGCACGGCAACGCAAGCGCTGAGCGGCACTGCCAGCATTAGCCCGAGGAAGCCAAAAAAGAAGCCGAAGATAATCTGACCCAGGAGGATCAAGATCGCCGGCATATTCATGCGCTCACTGGCAAGAACCGGGCTGACTACCTGGCTCTGGAAAAACGACACGCCGTAGATTATCACTGCGGTCCAAATCACATTTTCCGGCGCTTGCACCAAGGCAACCGCTACTGAGGGGATCAGCGCGACCACCGGGCCAAAGTTCGGGATGAAGGACAACATGCCCGCCAATACGCCCAGCGCGACCCATTCGCGGATGCCCAGCAACGACAATCCCAGCCCGGTCAAGACAGCGACGACCACCATCGACACGCCCGTGACGCTCAGCCATGCTCTAAGCGTCGTGTCCATGCGCCGAAGGATCGTCCCCATCCGTTCGCGATACCACATCGGCGTCAGCTTGATGATGCCATTGACGTACAGCTCGGGCTCGGCCAAGAGATACATGCTAAGAAAGAAGATAATCAAGACGCTAAGTATTGTGTTGGCCACGCCGCCGACAACCGGCAGCACGGTGCCGCCAAGGCGACCAATGGCATCGGTAACCTGGGAGATGAACTGATTGATCAGGTCGTCGTTTGCGCCGGTGAGGATCGGCTCCAGAAATGCAAATTGCTCGAGCAGCGCCTCGCGCGTGATCGC
Organism: Chloroflexota bacterium; assembly: GCA_009841405.1. GTDB lineage: Bacteria > Chloroflexota > Anaerolineae > Aggregatilineales > Phototrophicaceae > UBA6055. The sequence goes on from VXLV01000007.1 coordinate 1,521, forward strand.
TTCCCTAGCGACCTCAAGACCGCGAGGTATTACATTGTTCGCCAGCTCGTCAAACTGATTGACGATGATTGGCAGAATGGATAAACCGATTAGCACTAGAATCACAAAGAAGCCGCAAACACTCACGACGATCGCGACCAGGCGATTCATCTCGAAGCGGCGCATCAACAGACGAACGGGCATCGTGAAGAGCACGACCAGGACGACCGCGGCAAAGGTCAGCATCAAGGTGCCGCGGATCTCCCATACGAAGACCAGCCCCAAGCCAATGAGGATTGTCGCAACGACATTGCGCAATCCGATGTTGATTGACCGTGTGTTTCTGGCTGCCATGCCCTTCCCGACTCTTGACGCGTTCGCGCGCCTTGACCGGCTGTAATCGGCGACGCTCCGCAGGACGTCTAAAACCCGGCGTCAATTATTGTATCATTCATAACCCGCCGCTGCTAATATAGTTGTGCAGCGGCCCGTTGCGAATCCAGTCGTTGGCAGCCGCGGTCGTTCAGGAGCCGGTAAATGAAGTTTGACGTCACCGTATTTGCGGAAGATTTGAATGCCGCCTCTGCATTGGCGGAGAGCGTGGAAGACTACGGATTTGACGGACTCTGGGTGGCGGAAGCGGCGCATAACCCCTTTCTGCCGCTGGCGCACGCCGCCCTGGCAACAAGGCGCATTACCTTAGGTACAGCCATCGCGGTCGCCTTTCCCCGCAGTCCGCTGCTGATGGCGCGGACGGCCTGGGACCTGGCGGAGCAATCCGGCGGCCGCTTTATCCTGGGCCTGGGCACACAAATCAAGCCGCATATCGCCAAGCGATTCAGCGCCAGATGGGGCAAGCCGGTTCAGCAACTCCGCGAGTATATTCTGGCGCTGCGCGCGATTTGGGGCGCTTATCAATCCGGCGAAGAACTCAGCTGCCGGGGCGAGTACTACGACATCTCGCTTTCGCCGGCGGCAGACAAGCGGCAGCCGATGCCATTCGCCAAGATTCCGATCTACATCGCTGGCGTAAACAGGGGGCTGGCGCGACTCGCCGGTGAGCTCTGCGAAGGCTTTCACGTGCATTCCTTCCACACGCCGCGCTATCTTCGCGAATCGCTGCTGCCGGCATTTGAAGCCGGGCGCGCGCGCGGTGCCCTCGATCAGCCGCTTTCGCTCTCCTGCGCGGTATTTGTCGTGACGGGCGAAGACGAAGCCGCCATCGCCGAAAGCGAGCGGCTGACCAAGTCGCAAATCGCCTTTTACGCCAGCACGCCCAGCTATCAGCCGGTCCTGGCGCTGCACGGCTGGCAAGACTTGACCCGGCAACTCAATACGCTCTTGCGGCGAAATCGCTGGGAAGACATGCACAAACTTATCAGCGACGAGATGCTGGAGCAATTCGCAATTGTCGCGCCGCCGGACGAACTGCCCTACAAACTTCGCGAGCGCTATCAGGGCTTGCTGGATCGCGCCGGCTACTACTTTCCCTTCGAGCCCAAAGACCGCGCAAAGCAAGCGATCTGGCGGCATGCGGCGCGGGCGATGGGTCGCTGATGCCGACTGTAAGACTGGGCGAGATCAGCATCGCCTACACCGTACGCGTGAGCAAGCGCGCCCGGAGAGTCAGCCTTCGCTACAGCCCGCGCGCCGGCCTGGAAGTCGTCTATCCGCGGGGAATCAGCAGCCCGCCGCCGGAAGCCCTGCTCCAGGAAAAGTCGGCCTGGGTGCTCGCGAATCGTGAACGAATCCGCGAAGCATCCAAACTACTGCCAGCAAGGGCCTACCTAAACGGCGAAGTGTTCTATGTTCTCGGCGAGCCATATACGCTGAGACTCAGCGTTGACCCGGGAACCAGACACACCAAGGCAATATGCTGCGGCAAATCGCTCGCGCTTCAGCTGCCCGATAGCCCCGACAAAGCTGACTTGGCCGCGCGCCGAAAGGCAGTCGAAGCCTGTTACCGCGCTTTGGCATGCGAATATCTGCCGGCGCGGGTGGGCGAATTGGCGGCCGTCCACGGCTTCCGATACCAGAAAGTGCGCGTGAAGAACCAGAAGACGCGCTGGGGCAGCTGCTCTTCTATCGGAAATATCAACCTCAATTTGCGCCTAATGATGGCGCCCGAGGCGGCGATCGACTACGTCATTGTGCATGAACTCTGCCACTTGCGAGTCTTGAACCACAGCCCGGCTTTCTGGTTGCTGGTCGAGTCTTGCCTTCCCGATTATCGTCGCTGGCGCGCCTGGTTCAATGAACATGGCGCCAGCTTGATCTTGTGATGCAGTCTGCGAAACTAGACTCATGAAACTTGATGTCCGCATCACGCCAACCAATGACATGCGCGCTGACGCCGACCTGATTCTGCTGGCCGAGCGCCTGGGATTCTCCGCGGCCTGGGTTGTGGAGCAAAGGCGCAACCCATTCTTTTCGTTGACGATTGCCGCGAAGGAGTCCACGAAAATTCAACTGGGCGCGTATCGCGCAGCCACATTCCCGCGCAGTCCGATGATCAGCGCCCAGATTGCCTGGGATTTGGCGCGCCAATCGAGCGGGCGCTTCCCTCTCAGTTTGGACGCGCTGGAGGCGCCGGGCGCCAGCGGCGGTCGCTTGCGCGAGTACATCGAAAGCCTGCGCGCTATCTGGCATACCTTCCAGACCGGCGAGCGCTTGCGCTACCGCGGCCAGCATTACACCTTTCGTCTAATGGCGCCTTTCTTCAACCCCGGCCCGATTGCGTATCCCCATATCCAAATCTATCTGCATAGTCTGGACTCGGCGATCGCGGAATTGGCCGGCGCGCTCTGCCAGGGTCTGCATGTAAGCGAAACTCACAGCGCGGACCACATCAGACAGGTGATCAAGCCCGCCGTCAACGCTGGCTTGCAGGCGTCCGGGCGCGCTTCAAGCGACTTCTCACTGGCCGTCCCGGTGATGATCGCCAGCGGAAAGGGCGACGCAGAAATCCGCCAGGCGCGGCAGCGGCTGAAACTTCGCATCGCTCAGGCGGCGAAAACGGCGGCATTTCGTCGAATCGCGGCCCACCACAATTGGGCGCTACCGTCCGGCGACGGCGAGTCTCGCATGCGTGAGCAAGACGACGACCGGCTAGCGCAGCTGATGCCAGACGATTACGTCGATGCAATCGCAATTGTCGCCCCGCCGCATGATGTGCTTAAGCAAATCGAGGCGCGTTACGCCGGGTTGGCTGACCGCGTCAGCCTGACGTTGACAAGAGAGAACCGAGCGCTGATCGAGGCGATTGTGGCCGCCGGCTAGCTGTATAGCTCCGGCAAAGGTTCTTCGACCACATCGTAAATGCGGAAGCCGCGCTTCTGATAATTCGCCAGCGCGTGGGGGCCGTCGAGATTGCAAGTGTGCAGCCAAACCCGCCTGGCGCCCATTGCCCAGGCGCGCGCGACCCCGAAGCTCAACAGGTGCTTGCCCAATCCGCGCCCCATATAGTCGCGCCGCAAGCCGAAATATACGATCTCCACTCCGTCATCATCGTGGCGGAACAATTCGACGTAGCCTGCGGGCGAACCACTGACGTACATCACGTGAACTCGCGTACGGTCAGAGGTCAAGACCTGGCGCAGTTCGGCATTGCTCATTAGCAGGCGGTCGCGCCAGGCCCACTCCTCGCCCACGGATTGATAGAGAAACTTGTAGAAGCCGAGATCCGGCATCTCCATCTTGACGATCTCAATATCGCCGGCCTGGATGTAAGCCGGTACAAAATGATCGGGACTCGTCATTTCCAGGTAAGTGGTTATGAGCAACTCGGCGTCTTTGGTCACGGTCGCCATAAGCGGGCTGCTGCTCCATTTGCGCTGACACCAGCATAGCGAAGCCGCCGCCGGCGCCTAATGGCACATACGCACAAAAATCGCGGTACAGTCCTAATCAATCTAGCCAAACCCTGCTCCGGCAGCCGCCTCTTGTACGGGCCGCCCGCAGGCGCTACCATTTCAGCCCGAAGTCTATAGTCCGAGCCGTCAATATGCGCGTCGCCCAACGTTTGCGTCGATCAGTCAACTCGCTGCGCTATCGATTCGTCTCCACCGAGGAACTGATCACGCGCGTCCGCCAATGCGCCGGCGACAGCGCCCGGCATTCGCTGATTGAGATTCTCAAAGAGCGCCTGGCGCATCAAGACGGCAGCCTGGAAGGCGTCGACTGGTCAAGCCTGAGACTGAACAAGGTCACGCTTTCGGCATCGAAAATGCCGCGCGCGCTGTTCCGAAGCGCTGAGCTCAAGGGCGCTTACTTCGGTTATTGCGATCTCCGCGCCGCCAACTTCGAGTCGGCCAATCTTGGCGAGGCGCACTTTCGGGAGGCGGACTTGTCAGGGGCTGTCCTGGATGGCGCGAACCTGAGCGGCGCGAACTTCGCCAGAGCCAACTTGCAGCGCTGCTCTTTCGTCGGCGCGGACTTGACCGGCGCTAACCTTTGGGGCGCAGATTTGCGCGGGGCAAACTTTGCCGAGGCCCGGCTTGCCGAGTGCTGCCTTGTCGCCGCCATCGTCGACGAATCGACAAACCTGCCCCTTGACCCGGAAAACGAGACCGCCCGCGGCAAAGTGGCCAGCGTCTAATCAGCATTAAGTTTCGGCCGCGTCGCATGTACAATTGCCGCCAATTGCCGATCAATCAGGAGACCGCTACCGGTGCATGTTGCAACATTTACGAGAAGCACGCCGGACACGGCCGCAAGAGTATGGGTGGATGCCAACGGGAATGTCACTTGGGGCGATGTCGCCACAGTCGTGAATCCCTGGGATGAATACTCGTTGGAAGAGACTATCGTTCAGGCGAAAGCCGGCGGTGGCGAGTCCACCGTGATCGCCATCGGCTCCGACCTCCACAACGACGCCTTGAAGCACAGCATGGCCATGGGCGTCGCGAACGCGCTGCGTGTAGAGGAACCGACCGCCGACATGAACGACAGCCTGGTCTGGTCGGCCTTGGCGGCCGGCGCCATCCGCAAAATCGGCGCCGTCGACCTGGTCATTTTCGGCAAGGAGAGCGTCGACCTGGCGACTGATCAGCATACGTATCAACTGGCGCGGCGTTTGGGCTGGACCATGCTCAGCTATGTCTCGGCCATCCTCGAAGCAGACTACCCGGCCGGCACAATCAAAGTCGAAAAAATGCTGGAGCAAGGCAAGCAAGTCGTCTCGGCCAGGTTGCCGGCCGTCATCTCAGTGATGAAAGGCATTAATGAGCCGCGCTACCCCAATTTCCTGGGCATACGCAAGGCGGCGAAGGCGACGATTCCCGTGTGGACCGCGGCGGACCTGGGTATCGAATTGCCGCGGGCAGCTACGGCGATCCTGGGTTTTGCGAACCCGCCCGAACGCGACCAGTCGAGCGAAATCATTAACGCCGGCGACCTGGAGGCAAATACGCGCGCTTTGGTCGACCGCCTGTTTGAGGAGAAAGTACTGTGAGCGTATTCGTCTGGATCGAATCTTTCGCCGGGCGCGCAGTAACTAGCAGCTGGGAAGCGCTAGGCGCGGCGCGAATCATTGCCGAGGCGCAAGCGACGGACGTTACCGCGCTTGTCTTCGGCGAGAACGCGAGCGCTATCGCCGCCGAAGCCGGACAATTCGGCGCCGCCAATGCTATCGTATGTCAAGACGAATATCTGCGCGAATACCGCCTCGAGAGCTACGCCGCGCTGCTTAGCGAGCTGGTGGCGACTCACGGGCCCAGCACGGTGGTTGCCGTCGCCAACAATCGCGGGCGCGAGCTGCTGGCCAGCGCCGCAGTCGATTGCGACAGCGGTCTCATCGCTGAGGCGATCGAGTTGCGATTTGAAGACGGCAGGATCATCGGCAAGCGCCCGGCCTACGCCGGCAAGGTTCTGATGGAGATGAGGGCCAATACAGCAACAACATTCGTCACCATCCGCGCGCGGGCCTTTCCGGCGGCGGCGCCCGCCGATAGCGCCGCGCCCGCGCTGGAGATGGTGAATGCCATTGAAGCGGCTGAAGCCGTCGCAACGGAAATCGATAGTTTTGCCACCGAAGCGGGCCGGGTTAGTCTGAGCGACGCCGCGATCATCGTCAGCGGCGGACGCGGCATGGCGAATAACCCAAAGGCGGCGCCGGACGGGCTACGGGGCGACGACGCCGCAATCTGGAAGGCCAGGGACGGCTACGAGAACACATTGCGGCCGCTGGCGGATGTGTTGGGCGCGGCGATTGGCGCCAGCCGCGCGGCTGTCGACGCCGGGTATATCAGCTATGACCACCAAGTGGGCCAGACGGGAAAAGTCGTCAACCCCGATCTGTACATCGCATGTGGCATCAGCGGAGCCATTCAGCATCAGGCCGGCATGCGCGGCAGCAAAGTGATCGTTGCAATTAACAAGGATCCCGAGGCGCCGATCTTCAAGTTGGCGCGTTACGGCATCGTCGGCGACCTTTACGACATCGTGCCTGCCCTGACCGCCGCGCTAAGGCAGCGCCTCGCGGATTAGGCGGCAAACTGCAACTGAATGCTCCGAAATCTAAAAATGCGGCCTTTAGACAAGCTCAGCCGGAATCTCTTGTCACATTTGGCTATTGTAGGCCCGTCTGAAGCGAGTAACCTTACGATTGCACGTGGACAAGCTTTGACTAAGTACAATGCGGTACAATAATCCTAGTCGAATCAGAATTACACCGCTATGGATCTCGCCTTAATCAGCGCGGCGCCATTTGTATTGGCCCTGGCGCTCGCCCTACCCGTTGCGCAGCGATGGCTCGGCAAGACGACGCAGACATGGCTCAGCTCGGTCGTTATGGCGGTTCTGTTCGTCTGGCTGTTGAGCTTTCTGCCGCGAGTGCAGGACGAAGGCGCGGTAATTCAGACATTTGACTGGGCGCCTTCGCTGGGCGCCAGCCTCTCGTTTTATCTCGACGGTTTGTCGCTGCTCTTTGGGCTCATCATCACAGGCGTCGGCGCGTTGATATTTTTCTACGCCGGCTACTATTTTGACGACGCCGCCGAACACAATCGCTTCATGATCTGGCTGTCGGGATTCGCCGGCGCCATGCTCTCGGTTGTATTGTCCGGCAATCTGCTGATGATGTTCGTCGCCTGGGAGCTGACCAGCGTCACCTCATTCGTGCTCATCGGCTTCAAGGGCGCTGATGACGCAGAGTCGCGCGCCGGCGCATTCAAAGCGCTATTCGTAACCGGCGGCGGCGCCCTCGCGCTGATCATCGGCGTCATCATGCTCAGCGTGGCGGCAGGCCAGATTTTGTATCCGGATGACGGCGTGCGAATCGCCGCCGATTTCTCAGATGTATTGCGGGCATCGTCGCTGGCGCAGCACGATTGGTATACCCTTTTCGCGATTCTGATCTTGCTGGGCGGCTTCACCAAAAGCGCGCAATTCCCCTTCCATTTTTGGTTGCCCGGCGCCATGAGCGCGCCAACCCCAGCCAGCGCCTATCTGCACAGCGCGACGATGGTGAAAGCCGGCATCTATTTGTTCGCTCGACTTTCGCCGGTGATGTACCAGAACGAGCTTTGGTCCGGCGCGCTGTTGACCGTCGGGCTAATGACTATGCTGGTCGGCGCGGGCTTCGCGGTCAAACAGCGGGATCTCAAAGCCTTGCTGGCCTATTCCACCGTCAGCAAGCTGGGCGCGATCGTCGCCATGCTCGGCCTGCCGGGTCAGAGCGGTATCAAGGCGGCCCTTATCGGCATCGTCGCGCACGCGCTTTACAAGTCGGCGCTCTTCCTGGTAGCAGGCGCGATTGACCATGCAACCGGAACCCGCGTCATCGACGAGCTCGGCGGGCTGCGCCAAAGGCTGCCGGCGATGTTTGCCGTGACGGTGGTGTCCGCGCTGTCAATGGCCGGGATGCCCTTCCTCATGGGCTTCGTCGCCAAAGAGGTCTTGCTAGACGCGATGCTGCATTACAACGGGCCTTGGTCGGCGCTGGTGATGCTGGTTGTGCTCGTGAGCACCGCTTTCACCGCGATGGCGGCCTATATGCTCATTTACGATGTCTTTCTCAAGCGGCCGGAGCATTCGCTACACTTCCACCAGCCGCCGGCGCTGATTCGGCTCGGCCCGCTGATTCTGGCCGCGCTATCGTTGACCCTGGGCTTCTTACTGGAGCCGGTCATCATTCCGCTGCTGGAGCCGGCCGTGCCCAAGTCCTTTGAGCTATATCTTTTCGCCGGCTTCAACGAAGTATTCTTCTTGAGCGTTGGGGTACTGCTCGCCGGCCTTGCTCTATTTCGTGTGCGGGAAACCTTGATAGAGCGCATCGACTTGCCGTTCTCATGCGACAAGATCTACGACGAAATGCTGGACTATATTGACTGGGCCGGTCGCAACATTTTGCGTACGCAATCGGGTTTCGTCCGCTATTATTTGTCAATCATACTTGGCGCAGTTTCGCTGGTCCTGATCGCGTCCGGCACATTGTCCACCGTGACCGCTGGCCAGAGCTTCATTCCTCAAGACCTGTCGCTGACCATCACGGACCTGGCGAAGGTCTTTATGCTGATCTTGACGGTGATTGCCGGTATTCTCACGGTCGTCGTGAGCGAGCATGTCAAGGCGGCGATCGCTTACGGCGTGATTGGCTACGCAATCGGCGTGATATTTCTCATCGAGCACGCGCCGGATGTGGCGCTGGTGCAACTGCTGGTGGAAACGATGGCCACCGTGCTGATCATCATCATGCTCGGCCGCATCCGCTTTCGCACCCGCTACAATGTCATTCAGAACTTGTGGAAGGGCCGCCACGGAAACAACTTGGGGCTGCTCCGCGATCTAGTCATCTCGATCACCATCGGCGGCGCGGTGTTTATCTTTTCCCTAATCGCCTTGCAGAGCCGGCCCGAGCAAGAGGGCATCGCAGAGTGGCACCTGGAGCATACGCGCGCCGTCGACACCGAAGACGTGGTTGGCGCCATCGTGGCGGATTTCCGCGGTACGGATACGCTGCTGGAGATCGCCGTGTTCACCACGGCCGCGTTGGGGGTGTTGACGTTGCTGGCGCGCGGCCGTCAAAGCGGCGGCGCTCTCGTCCCGCGGACGGAGCAGATCTCGTACCTGCCCGAATTTGACGAGCAAGTCGTGGAAGAGATACAAGACGCCACCAGCTTGTCGACGCCCTTCACGCGTACCGTATCGTATATCGTCTTGCCGATCGCAATCTTGATCGGCATCGAACAAATCCTGTACGGCGGGATAGGGCCCGGCGATGGTTTCACCGCCGGCGTCACTATCGGCCTGGCGGTCTCGCTCTGGTATATCGTACTGGGCTACGACGAAGCCAAGCGGCAACTGCCCTGGTTCCGGCCCGAGATCATCACCCGGCTTGGGCTTGTCATCGCCATTGTCAATGCGACAATCCCGACCCTGCTGGGCCGGGGCTTTATGGGCCATGTTCAATATGACCGGGTGCTGGGCATTTATGAACAGGTAGGCGCCTTCGGCCTGCACATCACGTCGTCGCTGATATTCGAAATTGCCATTGCCATCACAGTGATGGGCGGTCTGGGCATCATCATGGAAGCCATAGCGTACCCCAGCGCGCGTTCAAACGGGCGCCGTCATTCGGCCGAGTCCGTTGAGGCGGCGAGTTGATGTTCGGGAAGTTGCAGTCTAACGCTACGAGCGGAAAGGGCTGGTAGATGATTGATCTCATGTTCGCATTGGCAATCGGGATGCTCTTCGGCATCGGCGTGTTTCAACTTTTGCGCCGCGACTTGATCAAGGCAGCCATTGGCTTCGCCATTCTCTTTTCGGCCATCAACTTGTTCTTTGTGGCGGTGGGCGCTTTTGACGGCGACTTCGCGCCCTACGTCAGCAATGTTGAAGCCGGCCTGAGCACGAGCGATCCGCTTGTACAAGCCCTGATACTGACGGCTATCGTGGTCAGCTTTGGCAGTTTCTCGCTGGTGCTGGGTTTCGTCAATATCATCTCGCGCCGTTTTGACACGGTAGATTCAAACGATATCAACAAACTGAAGCACTGAGGAAGGTCAACTCAGCTACGTGCAAATCGCGCATTTGTAGCCGCCTGCGATGATAGAAAACAACACCTTGCTCTTGGGCTCACTGGTAACGCCGCTGATAGGCGCGATCGTCGCGTTGATTTTCGCCAATTCCGACCGGTTACAGCGTTCAATCGGCGTTTTGACCGGTTTGATCGCCTGGGTATTCAGCGTATCGCTGCTGGTGCAAGTGCACGACGCCGGCGTGCAGACATACGCATTGGGCAACTGGATCCCGCCTTATGGGATCGTTCTTGTGGCCGACCAGCTCGGCGCGCTCTTCGCCTTTATGGTGACAACCATCATGATCGGCGGCTTGCTATATACTTTCCGCGGCCACGACAAATGCATGAGCTACCCGGCTTTCATTCCACTGTTCCTGCTGATGGAAGTGGGCCTGGTCGGCGCCATGCTGACCGGCGACCTCTTCACGCTCTTCGTCTTCATGGAGTTGATGGTGCTGGCGTCGGTGTCGCTGACGGCCATCTCCGATGATCAGTTCGGGCTGGAAGCGGCGCTGAAATACATCCTTATCAGTTCGATGGGCACGCTCTTTCTCTTGCTCGGCATCGCCTCGCTCTACGCTTCCTTTGGCACGCTGAATATGGCGCAGATCGCGCAGATCTTGCTGACCGGGGAGCGGCCGATTCTGGCGGCCGCCTCGTCGCTCATGCTGCTCTGCGCTTTTCTGTTGAAGAGCGCTGTCTTTCCCTTCCATTTTTGGCAGCCCGACTTTCATACCACAGCGCCGACGCCCATCAGCGCGATGCTTTCGTCCATCGTAGTAAAGGTCGGCGTTTACGGGATTTTGCGTCTGGTCACTTTGCTCTTCGTGAAGGACGCGCATATCATGGAACCCTGGCTCTCGACGCTTGGCATCATCGGCATCCTCTTTGGCAGCCTCGGCGCTTTGCGCACCTACAACGCCAAGCGAATGCTCGCCTATTCGACCTTCGCCCAGATCGGCTTCATACTGGTTGGCATCGGCTGGGGCGGCCCGCTGGCGCTGGTTGGCGCGATCGTCTACGCCTTCAACCATGCCTTTATCAAGTCCTCCTTGCTAATGCTGATGGGCGTGGTGGCCAGTTACACGCCGACCAAGTCCGCCAATTTCGGCGACATCAGCGGCATCGGCAGCCGCCTGCCGTCGGCGGTCGGCTGGCTCGTTCTGCTGGGCGGACTATCGCTGGCCGGGGTGCCGCCCTTCAACGGATTCATCAGTAAATTGGCGCTGATTCGGGGCGGCGTCGAAAGCGGCGACTGGCAGAATCTGATCATCATGGTCGGCGCCGGCATCCTGACGCTGATGTACATGATCCGCGCCTGGCAGCGAATCTTCCAGCAAAGCCCGCTGCCGACGACCGTCCAAACCAAGGACGAGGGCGACAGCCTGTTTGCGCCCCTGCTGCTCATTGTCCTTTGCCTGCTGCTGGGTACAATCTTTACCGAACCGCTGATTCAATTGGTCAGCGCGACCGTGCAGCAGATCCAGGATCCCTCGGTCTACATCTCGGCGGTATTCCCTGAGGGACCAGGAATTATGACGCGATGAGATATTCGCAGACACGCCGCGTCCGGCGCTTCGCCAGACAATTGCGGGAGGCGCGACGATGAGGAAACGAGCGCAGTCGTCTGGCAAGGCGCTGGTTATGGCCCTGCCCTTGGCTATCGGCTGGACTATTTACACTGCGCAGCCGACGCCCGGCAACTTTCTGCTGGCGTATGTGCTCAGCCTGGTAGTGATCATGGCGACTGGGCAGCGCGGGGACAATTTCCGTCTGCGCAATTTACCGCTGCAGCTTTACAATTTGATCGCTTATGTGCTGTTTCTGGCCAAAGAGGTCTTGGTATCCGGCGTGAAAGTCGCCCTAATCGTGCTCGCGCCCGAATTGAAGATCAGCCCCGGCACGACTGAGCTGAGCACCTTTGACGAAAGCAGGAACGAACTAATCTCCGCTATTAGCGCCCACGGCATAACGATTACGCCCGGCGAGCTGGTGGTCGACTTCAAGGTGGCCAACGGAGAGGGCGCTACCATGATCGTTCACAGTCTGACATCGGAAGCTTCGGCCGAGCGCCTGGAAGAAGACCAACGGCTGCGGCTGAAGCGCATCAAAGGGATATTGGGACATGATTGAGAGCGCCTTTGCCCAAGCTGCCGTGCAGCTGATCCTGTTGGCCTTGGTCAGTCTCCTGCTGCCGGCGTCGTATCGCGTCATCGCCGGCCCCCGACTTTCCGATCGCCTGGCTGCGGTCGACTTGATCACCACGCTGCTGATCGGCATAATCGTCATGCTGGCCCTGGTGGAAGGCACGCAGGTCTTTGTCGATATGGCGACCGCGCTGGCGGCATTCGCCTTTGTCGGGACCATCAGCATCGCGCGTTACATTTCCGAAGGCCGGGTCTTCTAAATGCTGCTCGAAGTTCTGGGCGTATGCGCGCTCGTATTCGGTCTGTTCTTTTGCGCAGTCGGCGTCGTGGGGGTGATCCGCCTGCCGAACACGTTGACGCGGCTGCACGCCTCGGGAAAAGTTGCAACGCTGGGACTCTTCGGCCTGCTTTTGGGCGCCGCCTTGCTGATGCCATCGACGGCGATGCGCTTGCTAGCGCTGGGGCTCTTTGTGCTGCTGACGAGCCCGGTGGCCACTCATGCCATCGCCGCGTCAGTCAATCGCCGGCGCGAGATTCTCGAAGAACTGGGGCAGGAGCCTGAGCCAGCCGAAACAGAGGAAACCTTTCAGGTGGATGTTACCGCCGCGCTCTCCCGTTCGAAGATTCAGGACATCATCGAAGCGCAGGAACGCGCTCTGCGCCATCACACGCCGGAAATCAAGCGCCCCAGCGACAGCGGCAGGGACAGCGGCAGGGACAGAGACTAGCTTGGGACGCCGTCAGCGGATAATCTGGCGGAATATGAGATTGTCCCGGGATTGCAGATGGTCCAGCAGGTTCACCAAAAGAAAGCCAGCGATTAGCAGAATTATCGCCAGCGCAAAGTTCTCTGAATTCGCGTCGGGCGCGACATTCCGCTCGATCAGGCAGCGAAAATCGCCATGGCGATCAAGGTCGCTTTCCAGGCAAGCCTTCCAGGGATAAATCTTCCACAGCGAGCCGGCCATAAAGCCCACCAACAACGCCACCGTCAGATTGTAATAGTGCTTGAGCAAATGGCTGAGCACGCGCGAAAACAAGATGATGCCGACGACCGCGCCCAAGCCAACTATAATGATCGGCGGCAGATCGCGGTTGCTGACAGCCGTGAGCACATAGTCGTATTGGCCCATGATCAAGAGCATAAATGAGCCGGATATGCCCGGCAGGATCATAGCGGTTATGGCGATCATGCCGCTGACGAATAGCGTCGGCGCCGAGTGATCCGCTTCCGCCGGGACGATATTGACAATGATAAATGCCACCGCCGCGCCAGCCGCGAATATCGCTACGGCGGAGGCTGACCAACTCACACGGATGCCGATCGTCAGGATGGATGCCAAGACCAGGCCAAAGAAAAACGCGAACAGCAAGACTTTCCCGCCCGGGTCGTCCATCGTGCAGCTGAGAAAACTGGAGAGCAGCAATATCGCCGACGCCAGTCCGAGGCCCAAGGCGAGCAGGAAGCGAATCGATACATAGTCCAGCAATTCGCCAATCTTCAGTTGCAGCAGCATTCGAATGGCGTCCAGATTGAAGGACTTGATGGCGTTGATGAGCTGCTCGTACACGCCGAGGATGAAGGCCATTGTGCCGCCGCTGACGCCCGGCACGATGTCGGCCGCGCCCATGGCGAAGCCGGTCAAAAACAGGCGCAAGTATTCGACGAGCGTCCTTGGCCGCGCAGAATCGCCGATTCTTTTCTTCAATGCTCTGCTCCTCCAGCCCGCAAGCGCCATCAAGCCCAAAGGCAACTTGTCACGCTGCATCTTCTTTTCGCCGCGTTTATTTTAATCGAATTGCGTATTCCAGCCAGCCAATCGCTGCCCGATGCGCAACCGCTTGCGATCGGCAGCCGGCGGGAGTATGCTTCCAGGACTTGAATTCGTCGTGTCGCGCGCTGCGCTCTGTGAAGCGTGTGAACATTCGCGAAAAGGTGCAGGTCTTTTTCCAGGAGTCATGCTATGCCCGGATACGCCAACTGGAGGGAGCTCTTCGCGCTTGAGTATCTGCAACTCTACGAAGAGGGCTATGCTGTGGGCGAATCGCCTGCGCCGGACTACGCCGCTGCCTACTTGCCAGCGGCCCTGCGCTATGCCAAAGATCGCGATGCGCTCGGCGAAGCCGACTGGGAAGCGGCCTACGGCTGCCTCTGGGCGCAGCGGGCAAATGGCCTCCGCGGCGACTTTTCCTTTGTGGAGCCGGACGACTTCGATTCGATCATCGCTGACGCCGCCCCAGTTCCGCCACTGTCGCCGCTGGATGACGACGAATATGCCGAGCGTATCAAAGGCGCCTGGTATGGTCGAATTGCCGGGGTCATATTGGGCAAACCCTTTGAAATGGGGCTGGATCGCCGATTCATCAGGCGTTTTCTGGAGAGCGTTGATGCGTATCCGCTGGCTGACTGGGCGCCGCATGAGTCGCCGGCGCTTGATTTCACCCTGCGCAGCAAGCCGTCTACGCGCGGCAATGTGCGCTATGCCGAACCCGACGACGACATCCACTACACCATCCTTGCCATGATGCTGCTAGAAACGCATGGATTCGCCTTCAGCAAACTGGACGTCGCCAACAACCATTTGCGCAATATCCCGTATCATTGGCTCTGGTCCTGCACACGCCAGTCGTACTATCACATGGTGAACCTCAGCGCCGACCGCCCCATCGAAGATCAGATTGACGAGTTTCCCACCAAACTCAATCCCTGGCGCGAGGGCATCAATACTGCGATTCGCGCTGACTTGTGGGGCTATATCGCGCCGGGCTATCCGCGACGGGCGGCACGCATCGCCCACCGTGAGGTGACGCTAAACGCGGTGAAGAACGGCATATACAGCTCCATGTTTGTGGCAGGCGCGCTGAGCGCAGCCCTGAGCCGCAATCCGACAGTCGACTCGATCATCGAGGGCGGCCTCTCGGTCATTCCCCAGCGATCGCGTTTGGCGCATATAGTTGGCGAGGTACGCCTCTGGTATGAAGACGACGCCGACTGGGTGGTCGTCTGCGATCGAATCTACGAAAAGTACGGACACCTGCCTTTCCTGCACGCGCTGCACAATATGGCCTTCGTCGTGCTGGCGCTGCTGCATGGCGACCTAGACTACAGCAGGACCATCACCACGGCCGTGATGTGCGGCATGGACACCGATTGCACCAGCGGCACAGCAGCCAGCATCGTCGGCGCGGCTATCGGCTATGAGGGACTGGACCAGCGCTGGATTGAGCCGCTCAATGACCACGTCAAGACAGCCGTCGCCGGCTTCGGCCACGGCGCAATCTCCGGCCTCGTCGATCGCAACATTGAACTCTGGCGCCGCCTGCGCGACCAGCCCGCATTTTGATATGCCCGGCGTGGACACTGCGCGCGGCCGCCTTTGGATCGCGGATCATCGCCGCCAGTCGGAACGGCCAGCCGCGCTCTTCATCCACGGCGCCGGCGGCTCGCATCTTAGCTTTCCGGCAGCGCTGCGCCAATTGCCATCTATTTCACCCATCTTGGTCGATCTGCCCGGTCATGGCCGCAGCCCGGGCGCCGGCCGCGCCGGCATAGCCGAATACGCGCTTGATCTCGTTGCGCTGCTCGATTCGCTCGCGATCGACTCGGCGGTCATGCTCGGGCACAGTATGGGCGGCGCCATCGCGCAGTGGCTGGCGCTGGAACACACCGCGCGCGTAGACGCCCTCGCGCTGGCCGGCACGGGCGCGCGGTTGCCCGTCAACCCAGCGCTGATCAAAGAAATCATTGACGACCCGAGCGCGACCGTCATTCAGATTACGCGCTGGATGTGGGCAAAGCAGGCGCCGGATGATCTGAAGCGGCAGACCGCCGATATTATGGTGGCAACGGCGCCGAGCGTCATCCAGGCCGACTTCATGGCCTGCGACGGCTTTGACCTTACGCCGCGCCTGGCGGAGATTGCGCTGCCGACTCTGATCCTGGCTGGCGACAGCGACAAGATGACGCCGCTTTCGCTGAGCCAGGAATTGGCCCGCGGCATCGCCGGGTCAGCATTGGCGGTCATCCCGAAAGCCGGTCACATGATGCTCTTGGAGCAGCCGGAACACTGTGCCGAGCTCATCGCCGCCTGGCTGAAACGCGCCCTGGCCGGAGCGGGTTGCGACTAGGCCAGGGGTTTGCGAAAGTCAAATACGCCATCGCGTATCGCCCAGCGCAAGCCGCTGCCGCTAACAACCGCGTCACCGCTCCTGCTGAGCGACGAGCCGGTTTCGGGACAGCGCAGAAAACCCAGTGGATCGTCCGACGCGATCAAAGGCGCGGCCGCTGGTTTTTCCGCGCGCAAGTCCAGGAATATGCTGGGCGAAATCATCCAACCCGTCTGTTGCAGCGCCCGGTCGCCGTGAGCCAGCAAAGACGTTGGCAGCGCGCGTTTAAGCAGACCCAACCGCAGCCAGGACACCGGCACGGACCGGCGCAACGCGAAGCCGCTTGCCCGCGCCTGTCCGATCATATACTCCGGATGAAAGTTGAAGTTCAGCTCCACGAACTCAACTGGCGGCAGCGTGAAGGGATTCCAATGGTTGCTGCCGAAGACGTGGCGCAGCATCGCCTTCAAATTGCGCTTGTTGGCGAATTCAAGGACAAAGGCGCCCGAATGCGCCAGCGCATTGTGGACTTGGCCCAGCACTGCCGGCACATCCTCGAAATGGTGAATGACGCGAATCATGGTCGCGGCGTCAAAGGCGCTGCTTTGAAATGGCATCCGGTAGGCGTCAGCCGCGACGTATGTGAAACCGTCGTCGCCGTAACGTCGGCGAGCGTATTGCAGCTGCTCAAGCGAGTAGTCCAGCAGCACAACCTGGCTGAACATGCGATACTCGCCGGTGAGCCGTCCGAAGCCGGCGCCGATTTCCAGCAGCCGCCGCCCGGATTGCGGCAGCAAGCGCGCCAGCGCCCGCCGCTCTACCGCATCTTCATATCCGCGACCTTGCCCTTCCCAGAAGTCTTGCCGGTAGGTCGAGTCGCCATAATCACAGATGCGTGGTCCGTCGTTCATGCTTTCGCCCAAGCGCCTCAGGCAAGGCCCGCTGCCCGGCGCAATGTCGCCGCTCTATCGGTGCGTTCCCAAGGCACATCAATGTCTTCGCGACCGAAGTGCCCGTAGGCGGCGACTTGCTTGAAGATAGGCCGCCGCAATCCCAGGTTGCGAATGATGGCGGCCGGGCGCAAATCAAATTGTTCCTCAATCAAGGCTTCCAGCCTGGCGTCCTCTATCCGCCCAGTGCCGAATGTCTCCACGGCCAGCGATGTCGGCGCGGCGCGGCCGATTGCGTAGGAGACTTGCAGCTCGAAGCGGTCGGCCAGGCCGGCTTTGACGATATTCTTGGCCACGTAGCGCGCCATATAAGCCGCGCTGCGATCGACCTTGGTGGCGTCCTTGCCCGAGAACGCGCCGCCGCCGTGCCGGGCCACGCCGCCGTAGGTATCCACAATGATCTTGCGCCCGGTCAGCCCGGCGTCGCCCAACGGACCGCCGGTTACGAAGCGCCCGGTCGGATTGATGAAGTAGCGCGTCTCTTCATCTACTAGCGCCGCCGGCACGACATCGCGGATGATGCGCTCGATGATCTGCTGGCGGATTTCCGACTGCGAGATCTCAGGCGCGTGCTGGGTCGAGATGACGACCGTATCGACGCGCTTGGGCCGGCCGCATTGGTACTCCACGGTGACCTGGCTCTTGGCGTCCGGCCGCAGCCAGGTCAACTCGCCGCGCTTGCGCGCAGCAGCCAGGCGGTGCGTGAGACCGTGCGCCAGAGACGCCGTCAGCGGCATCAGTTCGGCCGTCTCGTCACAAGCGAAGCCGATCATCATGCCTTGATCGCCAGCGCCGGTGGCTTCGATTTCGGCGTCCGCGGCGGCGCCTTCGCGCGCTTCCAGCGCCGTATCCACGCCCTGCTTGATATCGGCGGACTGCTCCTTAACCGAGATCAGTACGCCGCAGGTATCCGCATCGAAACCGTAGTCGGCGCGCGTATAGCCGATCTCCCGGACTGTCTGCCGGACGATGCTGTCCATATCGACGTAGGCGCTGGTGGTGATCTCCCCCATGACCACGACCAAGCCAGTGGTCGTCGCCACCTCGCAAGCGACCCGCGCCATCGGATCTTGTTCCAGTATGGCGTCAAGAATGGCATCGCTAATCTGATCGCACATCTTGTCCGGGTGCCCTTCCGACACTGACTCGGAGGTAAACAGATATTTCGGAGCGGTCATGAATGTGGTCGACATGTTTTTCCTTTCTAATCCGGGCGACAACTGCGATTCCCTGCGTCCTGCGTTCAATCAAGCGCAGACCGCGCCGGGCGTTTGGCAGATGCGTAATTTGTCACTGGCAACAAAAAACGCCGTGCGAGGCAGCGGGCGTAAGCGCGTTTCGATAAGTTACGCTCATCTGCCAGAGTTTCCACTCTGCCGGACTTAGCACCGTCCCAGAACGTTCGGGGGTTGCCGCGAGATCTATGAGCCGGTTCTCTCACTCGCTCTTGATGAGTGCTGCGGACTTCAAGACCGCAACCAAAGACATTATAGCATAGCCGGTAAGCGCCGCAAGCGATCCACAGGGCAGGCAGGCGACTTCTCCGCGCCCGCGGCCAGGAAATGTAGACAAAATGCGCGGCTCTATTTGCGTTTGGATCGCTCGATGTGCATCAGGAATTCGTTGCGCGTGTCCTGGTTGTAGCGGAAGTCACCCAGCATGGCGCTGGTCGTCATATTGGCGTCGTGCTTCATCACGCCGCGTATCATCGAGCACATGTGCTGCGCCGTCATCACCACCGCTACGCCTTTGGGATCCAGCACCTCGACCAAGAACTCGGCGATCTGGCGCGTCAGGCGCTCTTGGACCTGCAAGCGGCGCGAAAACATATCGACAATGCGCGGTATCTTGCTGAGCCCTATCACCTTGCGGTGGGGCAAATACGCGACATGCGCGTGGCCGACGAAAGGCAGCAGATGGTGCTCGCACAAGCTGTAGTATTCGATATCGCTGACGATGACCATGTCATCATACTCGATATCGAAAACCGCGTTGTTGACTAGTTTCACCGGGTCGGTCGTGTATCCGCTCACCAATTCCCGGTACGCTTTGGCGACCCGCTTGGGGGTATCAATCAGTCCTTGTCGATTGGGATTCTCGCCGATAGCGCTGAGCAATTCTCCCACCGAGCGCTGAACGGCGGCTTCGTTCACCGGCACGGCGTCGAGTCCAAAGCGGTTCAGCAATTCCGATGATTCGAGTCTCTGCTGGACGCCATTCTCCAGGCTGGCAGGCGCCATCGTTTCATGTTTGCCCATTGTTCGTCTGCCTCCTTTCCAAGACGGTTATCGGCACAAGATTCGCGCCGATGTCTGTAACCACAGGCTTCGTTAGCCCGCTTGTTAAGATTATATGAGCATTTCCAGGCCAAACGCAATATTAATCTGTCAGCCAACGCCAGAGGGTTATGCGTATCTTCGGCTCAATCTGAACCAGACCGACGCACTTTCCTCTGACGCCTTTTTGCCACTTGGGCTAAAATGGCAGCAGTATGACAGTGCGCACGGCACAGGAGCTGTTATGGCGAACGACGTATTGATCACCCTTTCCCAGCCGCGCTCGGCCGCCGCCGAAGCCTACCGCAGCTTGCGCACGAATCTAATGTTCAGCAGCGTGGATGACCCGATCCGCACCCTGCTCGTGACATCGGCCGCGCGCGACGATCAAAAGAGCGTTACGCTGGCGAACCTGGCGGTTACCTTCGCGCAAGGCGGCAACAGAACGATCCTGGTGGACGCCGATTTGCGTCACCCGAAGCAGCACGAGATCTGGGGCATCGGCGATAGCAGCGGCCTCAGCGGCATGATGCTTGACGACGCCGCCATTGCCGACGCGCCCGTCCCAGCCAGCGAGGTCGAAAACCTGTGGATCGTCACTGCGGGCGAATTGCCGCCCAACCCGGCCGATCTTCTGGGCGGGAAACGCATGGACGCCATCATCGCGGCGCTGAAGGAGCAGGCCGACTACGTCTTGTTCGACAGCCCGCCGATTCTAGCTGCGACCGACGCCGCGCTACTGGGCATCAAACTGGATGGCGCGCTGCTGGCGATACGCGCCGGCGATACCCGCCGCGACCACACCGCCCAGGCGCGCCAGGCGCTGGAACGCGTGCATGTGCGCATCGTTGGCGCTGTGCTGACAAACGCCCCGCGAGAGAATCAAGTAGCTTACTAAACCCTGGTTCCCGCCGCCGCTGAGGCTTCGCGCGCCGGCGCTTGTATAGGACATCAGCGCGCAACAACGCGCGCTCGCGAAATCAAGAACACCACAATAACCAGCAAAGTGAACCAACGAGCAGAGGAAGCGCATCGCGACGATGAAAGGACTCATCCTTAGCGGCGGCAAAGGCACCCGTCTGTATCCCCTGACCTACACGCGCGCCAAGCAGCTGATTCCCGTCGCCAACAAGCCGGTGCTGGTGCGCGTCATTGAAGCGATTCGCGAAGCCGGCGTGCGCGAAGTAGGCATCGTGGTCGGGCATACCGCGCCCGAAATTGAAGAAGCGCTTGGCGATGGCTCGCAATGGAATGTCGAGCTGGCGTATATTCCGCAAGCAAGCCCGGACGGGCTGGCGCACGCGGTGAAGATCTCGCGCGACTTTCTGGGAGACAGTCCATTTGTCATGTTCCTCGGCGACAACGTCATCGAGGGCGGCATTAGCCGCTTGATACGAGACTTCGCGGACAATAGCTGGAACAGCCAGATCGTGCTGAAAGAGGTAGACAATCCCGCGGCCTACGGCGTCGCCAAGATGCGACCGGACGGCAGCATAAAAGCGCTGATCGAAAAGCCAAAATCGCCGCCGAGCAATCTGGCTCTGGTTGGCATATACATGTTCGACCAGCACATTTTTGAAGCCGTGGACGCCATCGAGCCGTCGGCGCGCGGCGAGTATGAAATCACAGACGCCATACAATGGCTGATTGACCACGGCTACTCAGTCTTTCCGCATGTGCATGACGGCTGGTGGATTGACACCGGCAAACCCACTGACATGCTCGACGCCAACAGCCACGTCCTGGAGGAGTTGACGCCGACTGTGGACGAGAGCGCGCTGGTCGACACGGCGTCTTCGGTGGATTCGCGCGTGACGCTGCAAGCCGGCGCGCGCATCCGCAACAGTATCGTTCGCGGCCCCACGATCATCGGCAAGAACACGCTCATCGAGAATAGCTACGTCGGTCCCTTCACCAGCATTTATCACGGCTGCGAAATACGCAACTGCGAGATTGAACGCAGCATCATCCTGGAAAATAGCCGCGTGATGGACATAGACCGCACGCTGCGCGACAGCTTGATCGGCCGCAACGCCACCGTCAAGCGCAGCAGCGGCCGACCGCGCGGCTTGAAAATGAATCTGGGCGATCACGGAACGCTATGGGTATAAGAGGAGCGAGAGCCGGCATGGGACGGTCTGCATGAAGAATATCCTGGTGACGGGCGGCGCCGGCTTCATCGGCAGCGCCTTTGTGCGGCACATGGTTGAGCGCTATCCCGACTACAATATCGTCTGCTTTGACAAGCTGACTTACGCCGGCAACATCGACAACTTACTACCAGTTGACGATGCAGAGAATTACCGCTTTGAGCGCGGCGACATCGCCGATCGCGCCACCGTCAGCCGCGCATTGCGCGATTACTGCGTCGACACAGTCGTCAACTTCGCCGCCGAGAGCCACGTCGATCGCAGCATCCTTGACCCCGACGCCTTCATTCACACCGATGTCGTCGGCGCCTACATCCTGCTCGACGAAGGCCGCAAGCACGGCATCGAACGCTTCTGCCAGGTATCCACCGATGAAGTCTACGGCGATATCGACATCGGCCTGTCGTTGGAAGACGACCGCTTCTTGCCCAACAGTCCCTACGCCGCCAGCAAAGCCGCCGGCGAATTGATGGCGCGGGCTTACTGCGTCACCTATGGCATGGACATCGTCATCACCCGCGGCAGCAATACTTACGGACCCTATCAGTATCCGGAGAAGCTGGTGCCCTTCTTCGCCACCGAAGCCATCGACCACCGACCGCTGCCGCTCTACGGCGATGGCGAGCAGATTCGCGACTGGCTCTACGTTGATGACCACGCGCGCGGCGTCGACTGCGTCTTGCATTTCGGCGTTTCGGGCGAAGCCTACAATCTCGCCGGCGAGAATCAGCGCGCGAATATTGACGTGACGACGCGCATCCTGGAATTGCTCGGCAAGCCCGCTTCGCTGATTCGCCATGTACCGGACCGCGAGGGGCATGATCGCCGCTACGCCATGTCGGCGGAAAAGGCGCGCGCTCTGGGCTGGCGTCGCCAATTCGACTTCGACGCCGGTCTGGAAGCGACTGTGCGCTGGTATCAAGACAACGAGTGGTGGTGGCGGAAGATCAAAACAGGCGAGTATCTGGAATACTATAAGCGGCAGTATGCCGAGCGTCTGGCGGCGCAAGCATAGGCTCGCCAAATGCCGTCCGTGAGCGCCCTGATGAAGCCCGCTCGATTCTATCAATTGCCATGCGCGTCTTGATCACCGGCGCGGCCGGGCGGCTGGGCAGCCAGCTAAGACTGCAACTGGCCGATGCTCACGACCTAATCACCACGGACGTCGTGGGCGATGTCGATGTCATTGCAGACTTGACCGACTACGACGCTTGCTGCGGCTTGGTGAATGACGCCGCGCCCGATATCGTTCTCCACGCGGCCGCCTGGACCGATGTCGACGGCTGCGCCCGCGATCCGGGTCGGGCGCTAGCCGCAAACGGACTGGCTACCGCGCACCTGGCCGCATTGACGTCCGGCCGCGGCATTCCCATCCTCTACATCAGCAGCAACGAAGTCTTCGACGGCGAACTCGGCCGGCCCTACGCCGAATATGATCGGCCGAATCCGATCAACCCTTATGGCTACAGCAAATGGTATGGCGAACGCGCGATCGTCCGGGTGAATCCGCAGCATTATATCGTGCGCACATCCTGGCTTTTCGCCCATGGCGGCGGCAACTTCATCCAGGCCATTCTCGCCGCGGCCGGCGCGGGCAAAGCGCTACGAGTCGTCACCAACGAGGTCGCCAACCCGACATACGCCACGGATCTGGCAGCCGCAATCGCCAGGCTGATCGGAAGCGAGCGCTACGGCAGCTACCACTTGGTCAATGAAGGCGCGGTCAGCCGCTGGGGTTTCGCGCGCCGCATTCTTGATTGCGCCGGTTTCACTGAGACGCCGATCGCGCGCATCAGCCGCCACGAGTGGCCGCGGCCCTCGTTGCCGCCGGAGCATACCGCCCTGGCCAATGTCGCCGGCGCGGGCATTGGGATTCGCCTGCGCCCCTGGCACGAGGCTCTGCGCGCCTTTCTGGACGCGGAGGGCGCGGTCGGATGACGGAGCCTCGCCTGTCCGTCGTCATACCCAATTGGAATGGCAAGCGCTTCCTCGCCACCTGCATCGATTCGCTGAGGCGGCAAACGCATACTGATTTGGCCGTCATCGTAGTCGATAACGCGTCCAGCGATGGCTCGCAAGCGTTCATACGCGATAACTATCCCGAAGTCCGCCTCATCGAACTGGCCGAGAATCGGGGTTTCACCGGCGCCTGCAACATCGGCATTGACGCCGCCGAGGGCGAAGTCATCGCCCTGCTGAACAATGACACAGAGGCGGATGAACGCTGGGCAGAAGCGCTTATGGACGCATTTGCGGCGCGCCCGCAAGTCGGCATTGTCGCCAGCAAGATGCTGCTCTTTGATCAGCGCGATCGTTTCCACACCGCCGGCGACTATTTCACGATTGACGGCCGCGCCGGCAATCGCGGCGCCTGGGAGACGGACACCGGGCAATACGACCGCGGCGAATACGTATTCTCGGCTTGCGGCGGCGCGGCGGCTTATCGTCGGTCAATGCTCGCCGAAGTCGGCGCGCTGGATGACGATTTTTTCTTTCTGCTTGAAGACGTCGATTTGGCCTGGCGGGCGCAGCTCGCTGGATACAAAGTGTGGTACGCGCCCGGCGCGGTCGTCTATCATCACCTCTCAGCGAGCGGCGGCGGCGTGACGGCCAGCTACTATGACGGACGCAACGGCATCTGGCTGCTGGCGAAGAATATGCCGGCGGGCCTGCTGCGCAAATACGCCTGGCGCATTCTTGCCCGGCAGGCGCTGCTGGCTTGTGACGCGCTGAAGGCGTGGCGCGGGCGCGAGGCGCGGGCGCGGCTGCGCGGCATTATGCGCGGACTCTTGACCTTGCGCGCGGTCCTGGCTAAGCGCAGGCGAGTGCAGGCAATGAAACGCGTGACCGACAGTTATGTGGAAAGCATGCTTTCGCGCGACTAGCGGCCCAGTGCCGGACTTGGCTCACATCTGTCCGCGCCCGCAATGTGTACAATTTCCCATTCTGGCGTATGATTAGCCGAGACAGCGTCGACAAGTAGTTGACCATACCAATGGAGAGCCCATCTTGAGCAACCCGTTTCTGAGTATTGTGATTCCTGCTCACAATGAGGCGAGTCGCTTGCCGCCCAGTCTGGCGCAGATCAACGGTTTTCTGGATCAGCAGGATTTCTCCGCAGAGGTCATCATCGTCGAGAATGGCAGCAGCGACCGGACCTACGAAGTCGCGCAGGAGGCAGCGCGCGAATCGGACAGAATCCGCGTGCTGCAGTCGCCCAAGGGGATTCGCGGCAAAGGCCTGGCGGTCAAACAGGGCATGCTGGCGGCAAATGGCGATTGGCGATTTATGTGCGACGCAGATCTGTCGATGCGGATTGAAGATCTGGCTGGGTTTCTGCCTCCCCAGACCCACGGCTACGACATCGTCATCGCCAGCCGGGAAGCGCCGGGCGCGGAGAGCGTGGGCGAGCCCGAGTATAGGCACATCATGGGCCGGGTCGCCACCTTCATCATTAAGCTGGCGGCGATCAAGGACTATGAAGACACCCAATGCGGATTCAAACTTTTCAGCGCGAACGTGGCGGAAGACCTGTTTCGCGTACAGCGGATGAATGGCATCGGCTTTGACGTCGAGTTGCTATACATCGCGAAGCGGCGCGGGTACCGGGTCAAAGAGCTGCCGATCACCTGGTACTACGACCCCTATTCCACCATGCGCCTTTGGGACGACTCTGTCCAACTCCTGCGCGAAATCTGGGAGATACGCCGCAATTGGCGCCAGGGACTTTATGAGCGAGAACAATAAGCGCGCCAAAACGGCGAGCCTGTACCACGAACGTCACTACATCCGATGCGGCTGCCGCAACATCGTCGGCATCGACGAAGCCGGGCGCGGGCCACTGGCCGGTCCGGTGGCCGCGGCGGCGGTCGCGCTGCCGCTGGAACGGCCGGATCTCACCCGCTTGCTCCGCGGCGCGCGCGACAGCAAAATCATGAGCGCGCCGCAGCGCGAGTCATTGGACGGGGCGATCAAGGAACTCGCCCGCGCCTGGGGCATCGGCAGCAGCTCGGCAGAAGACATCGACCGCCTGGGCATCGTCGCGGCGACGAAAATCGCCATGCAACGCGCCCTCGAGCAGGCGCTGGCAACAGCAGACTTCCAGCCGGATTGCCTCTTCCTGGACTACATGCTCTGGCCGGAGCGCCGCGACATCCCGCAAGTCAGCATCGTCGATGGCGACAAGTATTCGCTCAGTATCGCTTGCGCCAGCATCATCGCCAAAGTCTGGCGCGACGCGCGCATGCGGGAATTGGACGCGCGCTACCCGAAATATGGCTTTGCGCGGCACAAAGGCTACGGGACGGACGCGCACCGCCTCGCTCTGGGCCGCTACGGTCCCTGCCCCGAGCACCGGCGATCCTTCGAGCCGGTCAGAAGCGCCATCGCGACCTGAGGCCGGCCGCGCATTCGTGGTATCATCAGCGAGGAACGCCGGGAGACACTCGATTGAAGCTCGCCCTCGTGCACGACTGGCTGAATCAAATTGGCGGCGCGGAAGATGTGCTCGAGGCGCTCGCGCGCCAATACCCGGAGAGCCCCATCTACACCAGCATCTATGCGCCGCAGACCATGCCCAAACACTACCGCGACTGGGAAATCCGAACGCTGTGGACCGACAAGCTGCCGGCGATACAACGGCGACATCAAATGTACCTGCCGCTTTATCCCTTGGCCTGGCGCGGCTTGCGGCTGTCTGACTACGATGTCGTCTTGAGCAACAAGAGCGGTTTCTGCCACGGCGTTCAGTTTGACGCGCGCGCGCTGCACATCTGCTACTGCCTCGCGCCAACGCGCTACGTCTGGCAGTTGGACCATTATCTGGCCGGCGAGGAACTGACGCCCGCGACCAAAGCTTTGCTCAAGCCAATCATCGCCCTGATCCGCCGTTGGGATTACGCCGCCGCGCAACGGGTCTCGCAATTCGTGGCGATCAGCAGCGCCATCAGAGCGCGTATCCGCCGCTACTACAATCGTGAGGCCGAAGTAATATTCCCGCCGGTCGATACGGCACGCTTTCAGCCGGCGCCGCTGGACGCTGTCGAAGACTACTACTTGATCGTCTCGCGCCTGGCGCCCTACAAGCGCATTGACCTGGCCGTGCAAGCGGCCAATGAGTTGGGATTCGCGCTCAAAATCGCCGGCAGCGGCCGCGATCTCGAGCGCCTGCAAGCGCTTGCAGGCGAGAGCGTCGAGTTTCTGGGCTACGTGCCCGATAGCGAGCTGCCGCGGCTGATGGCGAGGTGCAAGGCGCTGCTTTTCCCGGGCCTGGAAGACTTCGGCATCGCGCCGGTGCAGGCGCAAGCCGCCGGCCGGCCCGTCATTGCCTTCAAGGGCGGCGGCGCGTTGGATACTGTTGTGCCCACGGTAACGGGCGAGTTCTTCGACGACGCTACGCTGGGCTCGCTAATGTCTGTGTGGCGGCGATTTGACGCCGGCGCTTATGATCCCGAAAGCATACGCCGACACGCGCTGAGATTCGACACGGCGGTATTCCGCGAGCGAATCTGCGCCTATGTCGAGCAAGCCTGGTTGGCGCATCAAGCCAGGACCCCTTTTCAATTCCAAGATCCCTTGGTAAAAGTGGAGAGCTAGACAGAATGGAAATAGTGGAACTTCTTCGTGTTGTTTTGCGGCGCTGGTGGTTGATCCTGCTTCCGCTTCTGCTGTCCGCCGTCATCGCCATACCTGAGTTTCTTCGAACGTCGAACGCGAGCCAGAGTGGCTTCAATGCGCGGGTCAGCTACAGCGCAGCGCAGCGATTCAACCTGCCGGAACGCAGCGGCGATTACACCGATGTTTGGCTGGCGTCAGAATATACCGTGGACGCCATGACCGAATGGGTCCGCAGCTCCAGCTTTCGGGCGGAAATCCATACACAGCTGGCCGGGTCAAACACAGATCTGGGCAGCTTGCAAATCGCGGCGGACAACGTCCGTAATGTCGGTGTGATTTATTTCAGCCACCGCAACCAGGAATCGCTGCGCGCGATTGTGGACGCCGCCCTGGTAGTTTTGACGAGCCGCAGCCAGTTCTATTTTCCGCAGCTGGGCGGCGACTCGGCTCAGGTAACGATACTGGACCAATCCGCCATAAACGCCGCTCCGCCACCGCTGACAAACCGCTTCGCGCCTCTGATTCGGCTGGGCATCGCTTTCCTGATCGGAGTGGCGCTGGCGCTCTTCGCCGAATACGCTGACCAGACCATTTATCACCAGGACGATTTGCGGCGGCTGGGCATTCGCCTGCTCGGCAGCGTGCCGCGTGATCGCGCTTGATCATGACCGACAGATTTGACCTGAGCGGGCGCGTTGCCATCGTAACCGGCGCCTCGCGCGGCATCGGCAAAGCCATCGCCGAAACGTTTGCGCTGGCCGGCGCCAAGGTCGCGCTAGCCAGCCGCAAGCAAGAGGCTCTGGATGAAGCCGCGCGGACGATTCGCGCTGAAGGCGGCGAGGCGGTCGGCATCGCGGCGCATAGTGGTGACAAGCGCGCGCTTTGCAACTTGGTCGAAGCTACAGTAGCGCGCTACGGAAGGCTGGACATCCTGGTCAACAACGCGGCGACCAATCCACATTTCGGCACAATTCTGGATGCTGACGACAGTTACTGGCGCAAGACCATCGACGTCAACGTGATGGGCAACGTCTGGCTGACGCAGGCTGCCGTCAAGCAAATGCGCGGCGGCGGCAAAATCATCAACGTCGCCTCCATCGTCGGCCTGACCCCCGGCCGCTATCAAGGCATCTACAGCCTGACCAAGGCCGGCGTCATCAGCTTGACCAAGACGCTGGCGACCGAGCTGGGACCGGACAACATCCAGGTGAACGCTATCGCGCCGGGCCTGGTGAAGACCAGGTTCGCGCGGGCGCTGTGGGGGAATGACGACCTGCTGGCGCATGTGCTCGCGCAGACGCCGGCGGGTCGAATCGGCCAGCCCGACGATATTTCCGGCATCGCGCTGTTTTTGGCGTCGTCGGCTTCCGACTACACGACCGGGGCGGTATTCGTGCTTGACGGCGGCGTCACCGCCAGCTCCATCTGAAGGCGAGCCAAGAAACTCTAACGCGCGGTTTCGTCCGCTGATTCCGCTTCGGCTTCGGCGGCGGCGGCGTCATGAACGTCGCCCGCGGATTCGCCATTTTCAAGCTCGCCATCGCCATCCGGAAGCGCGCGCTCGGCCTCTTCTTCGTCGGCGGGCGGCCGCGTTGCTGAATGGCCGACCATGGTAATCTTGCCATCGATGAAAGCGCCCTCTTCCGTGGTCAGGGCCGAGGCGCTGATGTCGCCCCAGATTCGGCCGGTTCGCAGCAACTGCACCTTGTTGCCAGTGACATTGCCGCGCACTGTGCCGGCGATGGACACATTGCGCGCGTTGATGTCAGCGCGGATATCGGCCGATTCGCCGACCAGGATATTCCCGCTGATTTCCAGCGCGCCGGTGAAATGGCCGTCCATGCGCACATTGCCGGAACTGGCGAAGGCGCCTTCAAAATGCGTATTGGCGCCGATGACCGTATCGAAGCCCACCGGCCGTCCCGCCGGCGCGACCGAGACTGACTCCGGCGTTTCAACATCGGACTGACTGCGGCGGCTGGCAAAAAACGCGCTCATGTGATTCCCTCTGTGACTAGACTCGCCGGCGACTAAACGTGGCGAATGCAGGCCTGGCTCGCTGCTGGATCAACCGAGCCTGGCTTCATGCAACCGAATATGATCCAGCCGCGAAAGCTCCCGGACTTGCTCCGCGGCACGGTAGCTGCTGCGCACCAAGGGCCCGCTCTCCACCCATTTGAATCCCATTTCCAGGCCCTGCGCGCGCAAGCGCTCGAACTCGTCCGGCGTATAATAGCGTTCGATCGGCAGGTGACGCTTACTGGGCTGGAGATATTGACCGAGCGTCAAAATGTCGACGCCGATATCCACCAGGTCAGCCATGGTTTCCAGCACTTCATCGAGCGATTCGCCCAGGCCCAGCATAATCCCGCTCTTCGTCAGGACTAGCGGATCCATCCGCTTGGCGTTCGCCAAAGTCGCCAGCGCCCACTCATAGCGGTCTTGCGGCTGCACGCGCTTGAACAGCCGCGGCACGGTCTCCACGTTGTGGTTGAGAATCTCCGGCTGGGCGTCCATTACGATCTTCAGCGCCAGTTCGCTGCCTTTGAAATCCGGAATCAGGATTTCGACCGAACAGCCTGGCTGCAGCTGACGAATGCGGCGTATGACCATCGCGAACAAGGGCGCGCCGCCATCGGGCCGGTCATCGCGGTTGACGCTGGTGATCACGACATGCTGCAACCCCATTGCGCGCACACTCTCGGCGATGCGATTCGGCTCTTGCCAATCGAGCGGATTGGGACGCCCGGTCTTGATGTCGCAGAAGCCGCAACTGCGCGTGCAGGTATCGCCCATCATCAAGAAGGTCGCCGTGCCCTTGCCCCAGCATTCGCCGAGGTTGGGGCATTGCGCTTCTTCGCAAACCGTATGCAAGGTCTTGCCGCGCATCAACCGGCGGACATTTTCATAGGTCTCGCCGCTGGGCGCGCGGACGCGGATCCAAGGCGGCCGACGCCGCGGGCTTTTGGGGTCCGGCCGCCAATCGGCGGCGCTGCTCACCGGTATGCGATCCGGCTGAATCGTGTGGCTCAATCTATGGCTCCGGTACTTACAGGCGCAACGGACAATGATCGCAACAGCCAAATTATACAATAGCCCGCAGCTTCCCGGCTATAGCGCGAACGCAATTCGCGCCCGGGATCGGCGCGAAACTGCCGCCCGAACGCGTCTGTGTTATCCTAGACGCCGGAAGCAGCGTGCGAAAGCGGCGTAGTGAGAACAGTTACGCTTAAGAATGTCAGCAAGACATTTTACGACAAGAGCCGCAAATTAACGCCCGTCCTCGCGATCAAGGATTTCAACCTGCGGATTGAGGATGGCGAGGCGGTCGTCTTGCTCGGCCCATCCGGTTGCGGCAAGACCACCCTGCTGCGTCTGATCGCCGGACTGGATCAGCCTGACACCGGCGAGATCTTCTACAACGATATCCCGCTGGACGCCATCGCCGTCGGCGATCGCGGCATCGGCATGGTCTTCCAGAACTACGTGTTGATTCCGCACTGGGAGAGCCGCAAGACCGTCGGCTTCTTCCTGCGCCTGCGCGACCGCGAAGAAGAAGTGCCGGCCCACGTCAGAATCGTGGCCAAGATCACCGGCGTGGATATCGAACGCCTCATGGGCCGCTTTCCACGCAGTTTGTCCGGCGGCGAAAAACAGCGCGTGTCCATCGCGCGCGCCTTCGCCCGCGACCTGGAACTGCTGCTGTTTGACGAGCCCTTCGCCAATCTTGACGCCAAGTTTCGCGGCCAGGCCCGGGTCGAGCTCAAACGCCTGATTCAAGAGTTCAACGTTACCCTGGTTTACGTCACGCACGACCAGGTGGAAGCGATGAGCATCGCCGACCGCATCGTGGTGCTAAACGCCGGGCGGATCATGCAAGCCGGAAGTTATCACGACTTGCATGCTGACCCCGACAGCTTGTTCGTCGCTGAGTTCCTGGGCACGCCGACGATCAACGCCTTCTGGGGGCGCGTTCATGACGGCCAATGGGACGGCAGCTATATGGGCAAAGCGCCCTTGCCCAGCCCGCGGCCGAACGGCGCGGAAGTCATCGTCGGCATTCGACCGGAACATATCTATCTCTGTAGCGAGCAAGCCGGCATCCCCGCGATTGTCGACCGCGCGATTCCCTTTTATGCGGAAAAGTTTCTGCTGCTGGAAGTCTGGCTCAGAAAGCGGCGCTGGCGCATCCAGGTCGCGCTGGGCGAAGAGCACAGCCCGGGCGATACGGTGTATTGCCGACTGGATTGGGCGCGCGCATTATTCTTTGACGCGCGGAGCGGCGCGCGAATCCGCTAATCGAATGCGACCTGGTCTTGTAGATTCTCCAGCGTCCGAGGCCCTATGCCAGAGACCTGGTCTAAATCCGCCAAGTCCTTGAGCTCGCCAACTTGCTCGCGATATTCGATGATCCGCTGCGCGGTGACCGCGCCGATGCCAGGCAGGGTCGCCAATTCCTCCAGGCTAGCCGAATTGACGCGAACGCGCCGTCCGCCGGAAGGCGTGGCCAACTCAAGCGCGGCGTCGTCCGCTG
Organism: Chloroflexota bacterium; assembly: GCA_009841405.1. Taxonomy (GTDB): domain Bacteria; phylum Chloroflexota; class Anaerolineae; order Aggregatilineales; family Phototrophicaceae; genus UBA6055. The sequence continues at coordinate 33,298 of VXLV01000007.1, forward strand.
CGGCCGAGGCAACATGGATCTGGTCGCCGTCACGGACGATTGCCGCCAGGTTCACTGCTGACTTCACGGCAGCGTCAGTCAGCCCGCCGGCTGCTGCCAGCGCGTCTTGAACGCGGCTGCCCCAGGGCAGCGTGTATACTCGCTCGGGATTCGCCACCGCGCCCGTCACGTATACCTTTATCGGTTCGCGCGTCGGCGTCGGCGCCGGCGTCTCAGTCGGAAGCGGCGGATGAATCGTGATGCTGGTCTGATCCGGCCGCGACTCAAGCAGAAGCGCGCCGCAAACGGCCAGGACGACAATCAATATCAGGAATACCGCGACTGCGGCGCGCGACGAAAGCGATGACTCCATGTCAGAATGGTTCCGGCGCCCGGCTCGCTAGTCTTCCACCCAAACGGGCAAGTGCCCCAGGGCGACGATGTCATGCCATTGGGCGCGATCGCCCTCGGTGAAGATGGCGGTTTCCGCCACAACGTTGGCGCCGGCCTTGTCCATAATCAGGCGCATGCCTTGCAAGGTGCTGCCGGTGGATATCACATCATCGAGGATGGCGATGCGCCTGCCCGCGACCAGGCGGCGGTCCTTTTCGTCGAGGAATAGCGTCTGCGGCTCGCCGGTGGTGATGCTTAGCGTCTCGCTCTGCAGCGCTTCCCCCATGTAGGGTTTGTGAGACTTGCGCAAGACCACGTAGGGCAGTTTCATCAAGGAGCTGAGCGCGTGCGCCAGCGGGATTGACTTGGCTTCCGCCGTGACCAATACATCAATCGGGATCTCCGCCAGGGCTTGCGCCAATTCCGCGCTGACCGCGTTGACGAATTCGTAATCACCCAAAATATTGAGAATGGCGATTTTGACGCCGGGCTTGATCTCCATCAGCGGCAGCTTGCGCTGGATGCCGGCCACCTCGACCGCGTAGAATTCGTCGGTCATCGCTCATCCTTCTTTATCGCATCGTCCCAAGAGTCAATTATAGCGCGAGTCATTGGCGCGCAGAATATACTGCGCCATTCGACTTACGTCACACTGGGCGGCGAGATGCGCCGTCAACTTGCGGCCCTCGCCGCGCCCGCGCCAGCGACGATCACGCCATCGACCAGCGAAAGCACGCGGTCCATGCGCGACGCCAGCGATTGGTCGTGCGTGACCATAACGACCGTGGCGCCGCTCTGGTCTCGGATGGTCGCCAGGGCCTCCAACACGGTTTCGCCGGAGCGCGAGTCCAGGTTGCCGGTGGGCTCGTCCGCCAGCAGAATCGGCGGGTCGTTGGCCAGGGCGCGAGCAATGGCGACGCGCTGCTGCTGGCCGCCGCTGAGTTCGTTCGGGCGGTGGTGCAGGCGGCTGCCCAAGCCCAGCATTTCCAAAACGTCTTTGGCGCGCTTAAAGGGTTTGTGACGCGGCGCCTGGGCAAACTCGATCGGCAAGGCGACATTCTCCAGCGCTGTGAGCGTCGGAATCAGATTGAAGAATTGAAAGACGAAACCGATCTTTTGGTTGCGGATATCGGTGAGCTGTCCCTCGCTCATCCGCGTTACGTCCACGCCGTCAATGGCGATCGTGCCGCTAGTCGGGCTGTCCAAGCCGCCGATGATGCCCAGCAGCGTGCTCTTGCCGCTGCCCGAAGGCCCGATGATGCCGACCATCTCGTTGCGATGAATCTCGAGATTGACGCCGCGCAAGGCATGCACCACGTGCGTTCCCAATTTCAGCTGGCGCGTCACGTCTCGAGCTTCTATGACCGGCCCGTTCATCGGCCCGCGTTCTCCTGTTTACATTTTGGGCAACTTACCCCACCCCCGGCCCCTCCCGACATCTCTATGTCGGGCATCCGACAAGTCAGGGAGGGGAGCAAAACACAGCGCGAAGTATGGAATCTTGCGTGGGTGGTGACTTTGCCGCGCGTGTGTCTATCTGTTATCGCCAAGTAGTACGCAGCAGACAACGATTGGTTTCGATATCCTTGGCGCGCCGTATCCGAAACTTGTGACTGCGTGGTAAATCATCGCAGACCTAGATCTCGTTCACGATACTGAAAATCATGGGACGGCGTTTTGTCTCGCTATAGATGAGCTTGCTCAAATTCTCCTCTACAAGCGTCTGGCGCTTGCCATTGAGGCTGCGTCGGCTGCGATTCACCGACTGGCTGATATTCTCGCGGATTAGGTCAAGGAAGTCTTCCGCTTCGCGCAGGTAAACGAAGCCGCGCGAAACAATCCGCGGCTCGTCGACCAGCTTGCCGCTGCGCTGGTCCACATTGAGGCTGACCAGCACGAAGCCGTCTTTCGCCAGGATCTCGCGATCGCGAATCACCGCGCGCCCGACATCGCCGACGCCGCTGCCGTCCACAAATACGTAACCGCCCGGCTGCCGCTCGCCGACAGTGACGCCGCGCCCGTCCAACTCGACAGTTGTTCCATTTGATATGACCGTTACGTTCTCGGCGCGCATGCCATTGTTCACCGCCAGCTTGGCGTGCAAATGCAAGTGGCGGATTTCGCCATGCACCGGGATCAGATTCTTGGGCTGCGTCAGATTCAGCATGAGGCGCATTTCTTCCTGGCAGGCGTGGCCCGATACATGCACCGACTCTATGGGGTCGTAAATGACGTCCGCGCCGCGTTCGATAAGGCGATTGATGGTGCGGTAGACCATTTCTTCATTGCCGGGAATGGGATGCGAAGACAAGATAATAGTGTCGTTTTCGCGCACGTCCAGCTGGCGATGACGCCCGCTGGCCAGCTTCCCCAAGACCGCCGACGGCTCGCCTTGAGAACCGGTGACCATGAAGACCACCTTGTGCGCCGGCAAATTCTGGGCCTGGCCGATGTTGATCAGCATGTCGTCGTCCACTTTCAAATAGCCCAGCTTGCGCGCGATCTTGGCGTATTCGGACATCGTGTAGCCGGTGATGCAAACTTTGCGCTTGTGGTTGCGCGCAGCATTAACGACTTGCTGGACGCGCGACATGAGCGAAGCGAAAGTCGCCACCATGATGCGGCCCTTGGCTTGCCGAAAGACGCGATCCAAAGCCCCGCCGATGACCGCTTCGGACTCGGTCCAGCCGGCCTTGTCCGAGTTGGTGCTATCCGCCAGCAGCAGCGCCACGCCTCGCTGCGCGAAGCCCGCCAGGCGCGCGTAGTCGGTCTTCCTGCCGTGTACGGGCGTGTTGTCAAATTTGTAGTCGCCGGTGAATACCACGACGCCGAAGGGCGTATTGATGCCGTAGCCGACGCAATCCGGAATGCTGTGACATACGTGAAAGCTTTCCAACTTGAATGGCCCGATCTGGATCGAATCTCCGGCTACAAAGGTATTGAGATCTGTCGTTTTCAGCAGCCGCGCATTCTTGAGCTTGACTTGCAGCAGGCCGGCAGTTAGCGGGGTCGCGTAAAGCGGGAGGTCGGGAAAAGCCTTAACGAGATGCGTCACGGCGCCAATATGGTCTTCATGGCCGTGCGTGAAGCAAACGCCGTGCAGGCGAATATCATCGCGCTCCTCCAGCCAGCGAAAGTCGGGAATGATGTAGTCGACGCCGTGCATATCGTTTGCGGGAAACATGATTCCGCAATCGATTAGGAAGCCTTCCCCGCCGAGTTCGAACAGGGTCATATTCTTGCCGATCTCGCCCAGGCCTCCGATCGGCGTTATTTTGAATTTCGGTTGTTTAGCCATGTAGTCTGCGCTCCAAATGGTAATTGCCCGCCGACGGTCACTGTCGCGGGTTATTCGAGGTTATATGGTGTTACGAAGATAGCTGCCGATTCAGTTCCTCCGCTTCGTCCTTAAGTCACCAGGCTCTGCCCATGCCGTCGTCCGCGACATGTTAGGGTCCTTGATTACAGGGCGAGGGCATCGCGCCCCGACCTCATTGTATCACAGGCGGCCTTGCTGGTTAATCCCGCATTTCGAAGGCGCCTATCGCGTTGGCTACTTCGTCGAGTTCAGATGGCGTCAGCGCGTAAAAGAACGGCAGGCGCAGCAGGCGGTCCGCCACCGTCTCGGCCACCGGGCAGTCGCCAGCTTTCCCGCCATAGCGCCGGCCCATGTCCGACATATTCAGCGGCAGATAGTGGAATACGCTCAGAATCCCGTTGTCTTTGAGATGCTGTATCAGCGCCGTTCGCGCGTTGAACGACGGCAGCACCATGTAGTACATGTGGTAGGACTGTTCGCAATAGTCGGGCACAGTGGGCAATTGCACATCGTAAGCGCTTGCCCAGCCAGCCAGGCGCTCGTCATAATATTCCCAGATTTCGCGCCGGCGCTCCTGGATCTCAGACGCGCGCTCGAACTGCGCCCAGAGATAAGCCGCCAGCATATCAGAGGGCAGATAGCTAGAGCCCAGGTCAACCCAGGTGTACTTGTCCACCTGCCCGCGGAAAAAGCGGCCGCGATTGGTGCCTTTCTCGCGTATGATTTCGGCGCGCTCGATCAAGCTGTCGTCATTGATAAGCAAGGCGCCGCCTTCGCCACAGGTGAAGTTCTTGGTCTCATGGAAACTCAGGGTCGCGAGTTCGCCAAAGGTACTGAGATGACGCCCCTTGTATTTTGAGAATAGCGCATGGGCGCTGTCCTCAACGACGGCGATGCCGTGCTGCCGCGCGATCGCCATGATCGCGTCCATTTCGCAAGCGACGCCGGCATAATGCACGAGCACGATGGCGCGCGTCTTCTCTGTGATGAGTCGCGGCAGTTCGCGTTCGTCCAAGTTCAGCGTGTCGGGTCGAATATCGGCGAAGACAGGTTTGGCGCCGCGCAGCACAAAGGCATTGATGCTTGATACAAAGGTGAACGAAGGGACGATGACTTCATCGCCCGGTTGAATATCAAGCAATAGCGCGGCCATCTCCAGCGCGTGCGTGCAAGACGTCGTCAAGAACGCCCGCTCGACGCCGAGCGACCGCTCCAGGAATTCGTGACAGCGCCTGCTGTACCTGCCATCGCCCGAGATATGCGACGTGGACAGACTGTCGGCAATATACTCGGTTTCTGAACCGAGATAAGTCGGTCGATTGAAGGGAATGCGAAATTCGGTCATTTCCGTCCAGACATTGAGCCGCGTCTCAAGGAGTGTCCGCCGCCTCAGTCAAACCACTTGTGGAACCACAAAGCCACCGAGCGGGTTACGAAGCCGTTGCGCTGATAGAGCCGCTGCGCCGCGATATTCCGCCCTTGCGTGACGACGTTAAGGCGAACCATGCCCTGACTGGCAAACCAGCGCGCGGCATACTTTAGCATCCCGCCGGCGCAACCCAGCCCTCGCGCGGCTTCCGCCACGCCGACCAGCCCAATGTTGCCTTCGCCCGCTGGCTTCTGCAAGTGGCAGGTGACAAATCCGACGGCGGCGCCGTCGTGTTCCGCCACAACCACCGCGCCATCCGACTCCTCGGCGAAGCTCCTTTGCAGCCAGATTTGGTACATTCGCGTCGCCTTGTCATGTCCGAAGCGCGGATCCACATAGAAGCGCGACTGTACGAAACTCGCGCCGGCTACCGGCAAGAGCTGATCCAGATCGCGCTGATTGCCGAGGCGAAAGCGGAGAATGCCCGCTGGACTCATCGCCGGCGGCGCCTCGAAATGAGCCGCCAATGTGAGGCGAATATCGACGAAATCAAATCCATTGGATTGCAAAACAAGGATCGTATCTTGTTCAGCGGCGTCAGCCAGAAAATACAGGCAGTCGATGCGCTGCTCACGGCACTGACGCAAGAGGACGCCGCAGCGTTCCGTGTCCACTTTGCGGCAGGTCGCGCGGGCGATGCGGACGCCGAAATGCGCCGAGTCCCAAGGCATATAGTCGATGAGCCTGCTGTTCATTCGCTGTCTTCGCCCGCTCCGCCAGTCAATTGACGCACGACGTATGCCGGCCGGTCCATGACTCGCAGGTACATACGCGCCAGGTACTCGCCGATAATTCCCAGGGCAAACATCTGTACGCCGGCAAATATCGAAACGAGCGAAGCGGTGAATGTAAAGCCGGGCACTTCAAAGCGAAAGGCGAACAATTGACTCAAGACGATGTACGCCAGGATCACCGAGCCGAATGCAGTCATCAGCAAGCCAAGCGCGCTCGCCAAACGCAAGGGCAGCGTGCTGAAACCTGTCATCATGTTGAAGGCATGGGTGACCAGCTTGCCGAATGTATAATTCGACTTTCCGATCGTGCGCGGCGCGTGCGCCACATGAATCGCCACAAAGCTGCTCGTCGACCAGGTGAGCAGCACGTCTATATTCACCAGCGGACCGCGGAAGTGCGCGAATCCGTCGCGCAAGTTGGTGCGGAATACGCGAAAGGCGCTGACATTACGCGCGGTTTCGGCGCCCATCACTCCCTGCAGCACAACTTTGGTGGTTTGCGAAGCCATGTTCCGCAAGGGCCCGTGCCGCAGGTTTGCAGGCGTTCCGTAGACAACGTCATAACCTTCGGCGAGTTTGTCGATCAAGGCCTTGATCTGGTCGGTCGGATGTTGCAGGTCGTCATCCATCGTCACCAGCAATTCGCAGCTGGCCGCCCGGATGCCACAGAGCAAGGCATTGTGCTGGCCGAAATTGCGCATGAGTTTGAAGCCACGCACGAATTCGTATTCCGCTGACATCGCTTCTATGACCTGCCAGCTTCCGTCCCCGCCATCGTCTTCAACGAGAATCACTTCATAGCGACCCGCAATTGCGGGCAGGACTGCGGCCAATTCCTTGACTAACACCGGGATGCTGTTTTCGCTGCGGTATACAGGAACGACAACCGACACGCTGGGCATCATCGCTATCATTGTCCCAATGTCATTTAAGGCGACCTTAACAGACTCGCGGCGTTCTTGGCGAGGTTGCGGGATTCATGGAAGCGATGACCACTAGCTTCGATCAGCCTCAGGATGTCCTCGCGAAATGCCGGCGCCCATGCAGCTTCACGGAATCCGAAAACCGTATTTTCATGACCGGCCCCCAGCCGATAGAGTTTTCCCGCGACTCTACAGCAACGACTGGTGACGCACAGCATAACATCGCGCATAGAAGAACGGCGCCCACGAATATCAACGGGCAGTGATTGACTACTCTGACAAATGCAATGGTAATGAATATGGTCAAGGGATTCAATGGAATATAATCCGTCAATTCGCAGGACGCCAATCTATGATATAATGCCGCCGGTAAATGAAGACGGGGCATACGAAGGAGACCAGCAGGTAATGACATACGACAGAATCAAGGCGCCCGAGTCTGGCGAGAAGATCAGCTTCAGCAATGGCGTGATGCAAACGCCGGATAATCCCATCTTGCTCTTCATCGAAGGCGACGGCATCGGCTATGACATCATGACCGCCAGCAAGCGAATCTGGGACGCCGCCGTGGCCAAAGCCTATGGAGGCAAGCGGCAAGTTTCCTGGATGGAAGTGTACGCGGGCGAGAAGGCGGCCGGCTTATATGACGGCGATTACATGCCCGAGGAGACTTTTGACGCATTTCGCGAATACAAAGTCGGGATCAAAGGCCCGCTGACAACGCCGGTCGGCGGCGGCTTCCGCAGCCTGAATGTGACCCTGCGCCAAGTGCTGGATCTCTACAGTTGCGTGCGCCCGGTTCGTTGGTACGCCGGCGTGCCCAGCCCGCTGAAGCAGCCCGAAGACGTCGACGTCGTGATCTTCCGCGAGAATACCGAAGACACCTATGCCGGCATCGAATACGAGTCGGGCACTGAAGAGAACAAGAAGCTGGCTGATTTCCTCAAGAACGAACTGGGCGCCACCAACTTCTTCGAGGACGCCGGGCTCGGCATCAAGCCGATCAGCCCCTTCGGCAGCAAAAGACTGATCCGCGCCGCCATTCAATACGCGATTGACCGCAAGCGCAAAAGCGTCACGCTGGTGCACAAAGGCAACATCCAGAAGTTCACCGAAGGCGCGTTCCAAAGGTGGGGCTACGAGCTCGCGTGCGAAGAATTCCCCGAGCAGACGATTTCATGGGACGAAGTCGCGGCCAATCATGGCGGCAACGTGCCTAACGGCAAAATCCTGATACAAGACACCATCGCCGATATCATGTTCCAGAAGATGCTGCTGCGCCCGCGCGAGCACGATGTGATCGCCACGACCAATCTCAATGGCGACTACTTGAGCGACGCGCTGGCGGCCGAAGTCGGCGGCGTGGGCATCGCCCCGGGCGCCAATATCGGTGACGAAATCGCCCTGTTTGAAGCGACGCACGGCACGGCGCCAAAGTACACCAACAAGGACATGGTCAACCCAGGGTCGCTGCTCTTCAGCGGCGTCATGATGCTGGAGCATCTCGACTGGTTCGAGGCGGCCGACATGATCACGCGCGCATACGAGAAGACTATTGATCAGCGCTACGTCACCTACGACTTCGCGCGCCAAATGGAAAACGCTGCCAAAGTGGCCACAAGCGAGTTTGCCACCCGCATTATCGAGAATATGGACCGGGTCTAGTCACGCGCAGTCCCAGTCGTCAAAAGGGCGATCCGGCGGGTCGCCCTCTTTTGTGTGGGGCGAAAGGCGGCGCAAGGCACGCCAAGAATCTGGGCCTAGCTACTAGTCTCCTGATGCGCGGCGATTTGGGCGTAGATGGCTGTTTCGTCCACAACCATCCACTCGCTGGCAATCAAGCCATCATGCAATTCAAATTGGGAGATGCCGAGGATAGCGACCGGGGCGTTCGTTGGCGCGCCATAGCGACCTTGCCCGGCGTGCGTTCCGCAAAATGTCCAGCGCAATGCCACCCTGACCGCCCGATCATTCTGCTGGCGCACGATGAGATGATGCGGCTCGAACCGCCCGTCAGGCAGCGAGGCCGTTATGCTGGCAATCATATCGCTAACTGGTTCGCGACCGTAGCTGAGATGACCGCCTGGCCCTTCAAACCGCGCCGCCGCGACATATTGTTCGGCCACAACGTTTAGATGATTGCCATTCCACAACGCGTCGCAAGCGTCGATCATGCGACTGGCGATGGCGTCATCGCCCACGATGGTCAAGCCATTTTCATCCACCCAGCGCTGGCGCATTGCATCATTGCCAATGGCATACGCCTCGGGACTGTTCTTGCCTAGGGACAAGCCAAAGGCAATCGGATCCATGCCAAGTTGCCGGAGAAATGACCCCTGGTCGCGCAGCTTCCACTCTTCGACGACCATGTTGTCGCGGCAGAGGCAGTCAGCGATGCCCAGGCCTTGATAAGCGCGCCCGGTCGCCGGGCCCAACTCGCTCTCGCCGGTATGCCGTCCGACCGAACGCACGCGATGCGACGAATAGAATCCGCTGGGCTTGTCGCCAATGATCACGTCATCCGCCAGCGGCCGCCGATTGGCGAAAATGTGCATCTGCTCCAATGTTTCATTGAGGATTTCCTCGGCGGTGTTCATGACCCCGTGCGGAGAGCGAATCGGGCAGACTGGCGCATACCAGTCGCGAATGCGGCCTACGTTCGCTTCCTCCCAAATGATGTATGTAATATCGATGATGTATTGCTCAGGCGTTTTAAACTCGGGAGCAAAGTTCTGCATACCCATATTCAGATCCTTTCCGTTAAACGAATTCCAAACTTGCTCACGAGTGTACGGGCGTGCTTTGCGCCCCGCTTTCGAGAAGCTCCGTATATTTCTGGTTCAGCATCCGCGTGATCGGGCCCGGCCCGCCGCGACCGATCGTTCGCCCATCAACCTCCCTCACGGCGAAGATGCCGCCGGCGGTACTGGTCAAGAAGACCTCGTCGGCGTTGTAGAGGTCGAAGGCAGTAAATCTGCTCACAACCGTTTCGATTCCCGCCGCCGCCGCCAGCTCCATGACCGTCTGTCTTGTCACCCCGACAAGGATGTTCTCGCCCGGAGTGTACAAAACGCCCTCCTTCGCCATAAACACATTGTAGCCTGGCGCCTCGGCAACGTAGCCGCCGATGTCAAGTTCGATAGCCTCATCCAGCCCGGCCTCATTCGCCTCCATGCGCATCAGGATGTGATTCAAGTAATTGCAGCACTTGATCTTGGCATCCAGGCACTCTGAAGGAATCCTGCGCATCGACGAGATTCCGGCCCTTATGCCTTCTTCTTGCGCGCCGCTATCAACGAGGCTGAGGTAGGGGATGGCAAAGGCGATCAAATTCGGCGTGCAATTATAGGGACTCATAAGGGGCATACGCCCCACTCCGCGAGTAACAATTATCTTGATGTATGCGCTCTCAAGCTTGTTGCGCCTCATGAGCTCAAGTACGACCTCCTTCACGCCGTCCTTATCGAGCGGGATCTCGATCTTCAAAGCGTGAGCGGATTCGAAAAGCCGATCCACATGTTCGTCCAGTTTGAACACTTTGCCGCCCCATGCGCAGGCCGTATCGTAGACGCCGTCGCCGTAGAGCACTACATGGTCAAATACTGAAATGCGGGCCTCGTTTTCGGGAACATACTCCCCGCCGACATAGACCTGGCGCTCCGGACTGCCTGTTCCAATATTCATGCCTCTCACCACCCTGTGCGCTAATCTATCGTTAGAAGACTCTTGTTGCCTCGCGGTCAGCTTTCGGCGCGGGCCAGACTGGACCCGCGCACCGCAGCCGCGGCTTCACCGATCAGCATTCTGCTATAATCTAGCGCGAATGATAGCAGATTGCTGACTGGCAAGACAGTAGCCGCGTCCTCAACAGACTGAGCATGCTGCTGCGATCGACGCCGCCCGCATGACCGCTATCGCATCAAACGCTCGACCACAAATGGAGAAGAAGATATGTCCGCTGAACAGACCAGAGAAGAAAAAAACAAAGAACTGATCGAACGCTTGTACGTTGCGCTCAACAAGAGCGTGCTCGGGATTATGGAGGAGTTTTGGACCGAGGACATGGCTTGGTACGGTCCAGCGGGGATCGGCACGCTGCGGGGCATTGCGGAGTTTGAGCGCGTGTTGCGCGAGCCAGCCATCAATGCCATCCCCGACAAGGTGGCGCGCGACGAAATCCGAATCGCAGAAGGCGACTATGTAGCCGCGCACGGCTATCAGCATGCTACACACACCGGGGACTGGTTCGGCATACCCGCCAGCGGGAAGCCGATCAAGTTGCGTTACATGGATTTCTGGCGCGTTGAGGGCGATAAGCTGGCGGAAAACTGGGTGCTCATCGACATCCTGGGCTTCCTTGAGCAGGTGGGTTACGACATCGACAAGGTACTGGCATTTATCGGCTCCAAGCCGCCTGAGTTCTTCGACAACGTTGAAACCGACTGATAGTCGCGGAGACGCGCGCGATTGACAGATTCCAGCCGATTGCGGTTGAGCAGAGCCTGGATGCCTCTGCAAGCGGACGATGCCGCGAACGCTCCGCGGCCGCTTGATGAAATCGCCCGGCACTTTGCAGCAATGCCGGCCGCGCTCGCGGGCGGCTCTTGGTCACTCAGGCGACGTTTATTGCGCCACTGATGCTTTCGTCGTAGCATTTAGAGACATGAATCTAAAGTGTCTTGCTATGTTGGCGAAGGCAAGCTTCATTACAGACAAGGACCTGCAAGTCGTAGTGACGGCAGCGGCGCAGCCTTTAGCGCGCGCAACGACATCCTTGATTACCGATGGCTAAGCGCAGAGCAGACTTGAACCCCGCCATTGAAGGCTATTTCAGACGAACGCGCTCCGGTCGCCGATCCCGACGTAGATTCCTAATCTTCCTGCCGGCGCTTGTGGTGATCCCTGCGCTGCTGCCGCCGATGCTGATTCTGCCCGCGATAGCGCTTCTGACGGCGGCGGCGCTGCTCTTTGCGTACCGGGCGCGCAATCAGCGCGTGCTGGTTCGCCTGGACAGTGCCCACTTCACAGTTTCCGGCGCCGGCTACGACATCAGGTTGATGGCGCCATTTCGCTGCAAGACAGGCGTCGAGCGCATTATGCCGGCGGATCGCGAAGAGGAAGTCTGCTTCATCCGCATGGTTATCGACGCGCAGGGCAAGCCACTCGTTCTCGAAGAGCAAGTGCTGGCTGGTTATGTTCCGCCGCCACTGGACGAAATCAGGGGGATTTCCAGCGCGCTGGGCGTGGCGGAGTTGACGAGCCTGACGCCCTATCCCGGCGCGCTCTGGGCGCTGATCAAGCAAATGCGCCGTATGGAAGCCTCAACCCAGCGCAATCAGGCCGACGAAACCATCCAGCGCCTCATTCTCGATGGCGAACGGCAGCTGCGCGACCAGCTATATGGCGAAGCAATCGCAACCTATTCGAGCGTCATTCGCCAAGCGCCCGACTCCGCCGCCGCCTACTTTGGCCGCGGATCGGCGCGCTACCATGCGCGACTGGATCTCGACAAAGCCGTCAATGATTTGACCACTACGCTGCGCCTGGACCCGCAGCGCAAGGATGTTTATCGCATGCGCGCGCTGGCGCGGGCTGCGCTGGGCGATTGGACCAGCCTGCGCGATGACTGCTCGGCCGCGCTGCAGTTCCTGCCCCAGACCGCGGAACTCTATAACTTGCGCGGAACCGCCTCCTACCGCCTTGAAGACTATGATGGCGCCATGGCCGACTTTGAAGCGGCTATCAAGCTGGCGCCAGGGCGGCCCGAGTCTTACTACAATCGCGGGCTGGCGCGGCAGCAAGCCGGCCAACGCCGCGAGGCGCTGGCGGACTTCGAACGCGCGCTTTCGCTCAATCCGGGGTTTGAACCGGCTGCGCGCAGCCTCAACGCCGCGCAACGTCAAACAAGACGATAGTTCAGCGCAGAATCCAAAGCCCGTCGCGCCCAATTGCGAGCCCTCCTCCAAAGTCGCCGGACAGCTCATCTATGCATCCAATGCTGCAAGCGGCTGCCAGCGACCGTTGAATCGCCGCCCCTAGGTCAGGCGGTCCTGGGAACGCGCGAACGACTGCGACAAGAATAGCGCGATCAGGGCCAGCACGATCAAAATCAGCCCGGTCCAGATCGCGGCGTCGATATCGCGCTCGAATATGCTGTAGACCAATAGCGGCATCGTCTGCGTTTTGCCCTGCAAGTTGCCCGCGAAGAGAATGGTCGCGCCGAACTCGCCGAGAGCGCGCGCCCAACTCAGAATCATGCCGGATATCAGCGCGCGCCAGGCGATCGGCAGCGTAATGTGCCAGAACATCAGCCAGCCGTGGGCGCCATCGACGCGGGCCGCGTCTTCGATTTCGTCCGCGATGCTGGAAAAGCCCACTTGGGCCGAGCGGATGTAAAAGGGCGCCGAGATGAAGAATTGGGCGATGATGACAGCCAGTATCGAAAAGGGAATGATAATGCCCGCATCCGCCAGCAGCGAGCCGATGACTCCATTGCGGCCGAAGGTAAGCAGAAGCGCCAACCCGGCAACGGCCGGCGGCATGACGATAGGCAGCTCTATGAACAAGCTGACAAACCGTTTGCCGCGAAACTTGTATCGAGACAGCGCGTAAGCCAGCGGCGTGCCCAGACAGGCCGCCAGGCATACAACAGCGAACGTAGAGGCGAAGCTGAGCAATATCGCGGAGACTACCGTCGCAGAACCGGGCAGACCTTCCCAGGCTCGCGACCCGACGCCCCGCGCCATCAGCACCGCCACCGGCAGCGCCAGCAAAAGGAATGTGAAGACGCTGACCGATATGACGAGCAGCTTATCCGCCGGCGGGCGGCCGCGTCTGGCAGACGGTTTCCCGTTCTCCGTACTCCTGTGTAGCTTCAAGCCCTGGCTCCGGCGTCAGCTCTCCCGGCGAATCTTCCGCTAGTATAGCAGGCGGACAGAAGCCGAAGGCAGACAGAATCGACCGCGCCCCATCCGACAGCACGAAGTCGACAAAGCGCTCCGCCAACCGCGCGTTTGCGGAATCCGACAGCACGGCGATGGGATAAGACGCCTGCTGGTTATGCGCCGGCGCAATCTCGATGGCGCGCAGTTGACCCCTGACATCGCCGCTGACATCCGTCTGGTAGACGATGCCGGCGTCAGCTTCGCCCAGGGCGACGCGCGCCGCCACCTGCCGCACGTTGCTTTCTTCTGACGCGAGATTGCGATATACCTTCTCGACAAAGTCGGCGCCATATTCGCCGCCGTGCGAGGCGAACATGTCATCCGTATAGGCGCGGATGGGCGTGCCGGCAGCCGCCAGAACCAGCAGAATGTCCTCGCCGGCCAAGTCGCGAATGGCGTCCAGCCCGGCCGGGTTGTCGCTGGGGGTGATCAGGACCAACTGATTGCGCGCGAAGATCTCCAGCTCCGCCTCGTCGATAAACCCGGCATCGATTACCGTTTCCATCTGGCGTTCGTTGGCGCTGGCGAAGACATCGGCTGGCGCGCCCTGCATCACCTGCGCCGCCAATGTCGACGAGCTGGAGAAGTTCAAGAGGATATCGGCATCGGGATTCGCCGCCAGAAACTCGTCCCGCAGCGCCTCGAAGACATCGGTCAGCGAAGTCGCGGCGAAGACGGTCAACTGCTGCGCGCGGGGCTCTTGCGCGACGCCGGGCAGGCAGAAACACAAAGCGATCAGCAGTGCCGCCAGACGATAGTAAGGCATGAATATCTCCCGGGCATTGAGTGGACATGATATGCCAAGCCGGGCAGATTGCAAGCGTCTTGGATCTTACGCCTGGCCCGTGATTAGCCGACGCTTGCTCAACGCCTGCTTGAATGCGCCGCGTTTTCCGTTATGTTTGAACACAAGCGGCATGCGAGGACCCTCATGCGTTACGGTCAGCAGTCGGGACCGCCATCCTGGTTCATCATCTTGCTCGGCATTGCCATCGTCTTTGGCGTCTATTACCTATGGATGGGCCTGCGGAATTTCATGTCGACCGGCGTCAGCGTCTCCGAATCCACCCAGCAGGCGCGCGCCCAGAACACCGCGACCGCAATTCGCATCAAGGAAATCGAATTTAACGCGCCGACGCTCTTGCCGAGCATTACGCCGGTCCCGCCCTGCCAGGACTTCGTCGTGCGCGTGCCCATCGCCATCGTCCGCGCCGGACCCAGCCTCAGCAGCCGAGTCGTCGCCGGCTTGAGGGAAGGCGAAACCGTCTGCGTGATTACCATGCTGCCGGATTCGGATTGGTACCTGGTTGACGAGAACGAACGCACGCGCCGCATTGAAAACGTCTACATGCATCGCGACATCATTCGCGCGCTGAATCCGACGGCGACGCCGACGATAACACTGACGCCGACCAATACCGCTACGCCGACGGCGACCGCTACGCCGACCGATACCCGCGCGCCGACCACCGCCCCAACGTCAGCGGAGTTATCCGAGACCCGGCCCCCCGCCGCCACGCCGACGCCCAGCGCGACGGCGACCGCGCCAAGCATCAGCCTTTAGCTTGCGGGAACTTGCCCTTCGACTATACTGATTGCAGGTTTACATCGGCTCCCCGGTTCAATAGGCGCGGGCGAAAGGGATTGCTATTGGCTGCAATTATTCAAGTCGCCGCCGGCGTGATCTTTGTGTTTATCCTGCTCAGCATCGTTGTGACAGAGGTCAACAATCTCATCGCCCGGGCGACCAAGCTGCGCGCGAAAAATCTCCGCAATAACATCAATCAGATCATCGAAGATCCGGTCATCCAGGCCAAGGTGTACACGCACCCGCTCATCCAATTGGTGAAGGCCGACCCGATCGCGCCCAGCCGGCGCATCTCGCCTGAAGAAGCCGCCAAAGTCGCCCGGAGCGCGGTCACGTCAGTGGACTGGATTGACCCCAAAACCTTCGTCGATGTCGTGCTCAATACCATCAAGGCGGAATCCGACCAGCAGCTGTTCGGCTCGCTGCTCAATGTCATTGACGGGATGCCGGCTGGGCCAGAGCGGCGCGGGCTGCGCGCCATGGTCAATCGCGTCGTCGCCACCGGGCAAGGTATGAAAGAGCTGCGCAACGCCCTGCCTTATGTACAAGACCGGCGTTATCGCAGCGACCTTTCCGATATCATCAACCAGATCGACGAAGAAGTCAGCCAACTCGGCGTGGAACCGAGCGCGAATGTGGGGCTGATGGCAGGCATCCGACAGATCGAGAGTCAAAACTTGCGCAACTCCCTGGCCACGGTAATGTACAGCGCCGACAGTATGGATGTGGCGCGCCAGAACCTCGAAACCTGGTTCAGCAATTCGATGAGCCGCGCCAGCGACAATTACCGCGCGCGGATGAAGGGGCTGTCAGTTGTCGTCGCCCTGGTCTTCGCCCTGGCGCTGAATATAGACACGCTGAACATTGCGCAGACGCTCTGGGAGGACCCAGCCCAGCGCGCCCAACTCAGCAGCGAGCTGAATTACTCCGTGCAGAGCGGCGAGCTGCAAACGCAGGTGGACAGCGCGCTGCCCGCCGCTGATGATGAATACCGCGCCAATCAAGCGGCGCCGGCCAATGAATTGGAGGACGCCGTCGGGACTGGCGTCGCCATCGCCAATCAGCTGCAAAATCTTGAAGATTTGCGCTTGCCGATTGGCTGGACGCTGCAAAACGTCGGCGGAGACCCCCAACTTCTGAATGACCCCAACAACCTCTGGAATTACTTCCCGGACAATAATCCGAATGGCTGGCTGGGCTTGCTGGCGGGGAAAATCCTGGGAATCGTGGCCACAGTCATCGCGGCGGCGCAGGGCGCACCCTTCTGGTTCGGCATTGTCAACCGCGTGCTCCGCCGATAGCCGCGCGTGCGCGAAAGGCCCCCTCGCCCGGCAGTCGCTGCGCCTATGGCTGCCCTGCGCGCGGTCTACGCTAAGGAGCGGAAAAGCGGTTGGGCGCGCGCCGATCTTTCAGCAACCGCCCCGCAACGGCTGGCGGCGGCCCAGTCTTCAGGCAAGACGCGCACAATCTGTAAGATTTTATCGGTTGACAAGCGGGTAACGATTCGCACAAAATAGTTCCCAAATAGATCTTTGCGCCAGGGCTCAAAAATTGACTTAGTTTTATTCATCCATCAGGTCGAGGTTTGAACGTGATACAGGCACTCGTAGAGCTTGCTGACAAACAGGGTTACGTGACTTATGAGCAAATTATTGAAGTGCTGGAAGATGACGGAGAAGACCGGGTAGCGCTGCGCAACATCCTGTTTGAAGTCAGCGAACTCGGGATTGAACTCCGGCGCGATGCCGAGGGATCAAGGGCTAAAGCCGCCGGCGACGGCATCGACAATGATTATGACGGTCGCGACTTGATTCCCAACAAAGTCGCAGCTGACTTGAGCGCCATATCGTCCGACGACCCCGTCGGACTTTATTTTCGGCAGATGGCGCAGGAACCGCTGCTGACGGCAACTGACGAGGTCGACCTGGCCAAACGAATCGAGCGCGGCTTCAAAGCCAGGCGTCGCCTCGAGAGCCCCGATGTGATGGAGAAGAGCGCCCGCTGGCGCCGACACTTGCGTCGTCTGGTATTCGACGGACAGTGCGCGCGCGAACACCTGGGCCGCGCCAATACCCGGCTGGTGGTTAGCATCGCGAAAAGATATATGGGGCAAGGTCTGCCCTTCCCGGATCTGATTCAAGAGGGCAATGTCGGCCTGATGCGCGCGGTCGACAAATACGACTATTCGCGCGGCAACCGCTTCAGCACTTACGCCACCTGGTGGATTCGACAGGCGATCACCCGCGCCCTGGCGCAGAAAACGCGCACCATTCGCATCCCCTTGCACATGACCGAGCGAATCCGGCAGATGTATCGCGCGGCACAAGACCTGGAACAGACGCTTGGCCGGCGCCCCACTGCCGACGAGATCGCCTCCGCGATGGAAGTGGCTGCGGACGCCGTGCGCGCGATGATGGACGCCAGCCAGCATGCGATTGCGCTGGAGCGGCCGGTCGGCGATGACGGCGACAGCGAATTCGGCGACTTCATCGAAGACCAGGAGACCGTGAGCCCGGTCGAATCGGCAACGCAAAACCTGCTCGAAGAAGCCATCGAAGAGGTACTGGCGGAGCTGACGCCGCGGCAGAGCCATATCCTGCGGCTGCGCTTCGGCCTGGGCGGCGGCGAGCCGCACACCCTCGAAGAAATCGCCAACAAGTTTGGCTTGAGCCGCGAACGGATTCGCCAACTCGAAAAAGAAGCGCTGCGGCGGTTGCGCCACCCGCAACTCGCGCATAATTTGCGCGACTATCTCGGATAAACTATAATTCGATTTCTTGCTGGCGGTAAGCGGGCGAAGAGGCTGAGCCTTTCGCCGGCTTTTTTGTATAGGGCGGAGTCAACGTGACCAAAACCTTTGAGCATTTGCTAAGCGAGCGCGCGCTCGGCATGCGCGAGAATGTCATCCGCGAGATTCTGAAAGTCGTCTCGCAGCCCGGCATGATATCGCTGGCGGGCGGCATTCCCGCGCCCGAGACATTTCCCATCGAAGAGTTGTATCGCATCAACGAGACCGTGCTTGATCGTTACGGCGCGGTGGCGCTGCAATATGACCGCACCGAAGGTTTCACGCCCTTCCTCGAGGCGCTGGTCGGCTATCTCGCGCAAAAGGGAATCAGCGCCGACGCCGCAAACCTCCTCGTCTTCAACGGCTCGCAGAGCGTGCTGGACACGCTGGGCAAGATCCTCATCACGCCGGGCGATGTCATCGCGCTGGAATCGCCAAGTTACCTCGGCGCCATCTCCGCCTTTAGCAGCTACCTGCCGGAATACGTCAGCGTTGAGACCGACGACGACGGCATCGTGCCCGCGTCGCTTGAGCGCGTGCTTGATTCGACGCCGGTCAAGTTCATCTACTTGGTGACAACGTTTCAGAACCCCACCGGGCGGACGCTCAGCGTAGAGAGGCGGCGCGAGGTCGCGGCGATCATCAAGGCGAAGAACGCGCTGGTGATAGAAGACGACCCTTATGGCGATCTGCGTTATCGCGGCCAGCCTGTGCCGCCCTTGCAAACCTTCGCGCCGGAGAACGTCGTCTACGTCAGCACCCTGTCCAAAGTATTCGCGCCCGGATTGCGCTTGGGCTTTTGCGTCGCGCCGCCGCTGATTCGCGAATGGCTTTACCGGGCGAAGCAAGGCGCCGACTTGCATACCAACACCTATGCGCAGGCGCTGGCGACCGAGTTCATCTGCGGCGGATTCATCGAGCGGCAAGTACCAAAAATCATCGATCTCTATCGTCCGCGGCAAGAGGCGATGCTGGCGGCGCTGGAACGCCACCTGCCCAGCGACTTCCGCTGGATAGAGCCGGACGGCGGCATGTTCATCTGGGTCGAGGGTCCGCCGGACGTCGATGCCGAGCAAATCTATTGGCGGGCGGTCGAGCAAAAGGTCGCCTTTGTGCCCGGCAAATATTTTTACATCAGACCCGAGGACGGGCTGCCGACCATGCGCCTCAATTTCACGCGTGTTGACGAAGCAACGATTGAAACGGCGATTGCTTCGCTCGGCCGCGTGATTCGCGGCGATTGACGGCACGGCGCCGCCGAGCCATCGTCTTGACTTCAGCCATGCCGAAACTGAAGCGATATCCGCCAGAATCAGCCGAAGGCGCGACCCGCGTGCGCGCGCTGATTCTGGCCTTCTACCTGCCCGCGCTGATGGCGACCCTCGGGCAAGGTCTGCTCGTGCCCATCCTGCCGCTCTACGCCGCCGACTTCGGCATCGGCTACGTGCTGATCGGCCTGGTGCTGGCCGGCGAAGGCTTGGGCACGCTGATTGCGGATGTGCCCACCGGGCTGCTGCAACGCCGCTTCGGCAACAAGCAAGTGATGATGATGGGCTTGCTTTTGAAGTCAGCCGCCATTCTGCTGCTTTTCGCGGCGCCGACGATTTGGGTCGTGCTGCTGCTGCGGCTCTTCGCCGGTTTCGGCCGCGCCATGTATACCGTGTCGGCGCATGTCTATGTGACGGACAATGTCGCCATCGGCAAGCGCGGCAAAGCCATCTCGATGTTCGGCGGCACGCACCGGCTGGGCGGCTTCATCGGCCCAGCGATCGGCGGAATCGCCGCCGCCATGCTGGGTGTGCGCGCCGCGTTTCTCATCGCCGGGCTGGCCACCGCCGTCGGCTTTGCGCTGGTGGCGCTGTTTACGCAGGGCCAGCGCCCGGCTAAGCGCAAGACCGGCGCGCGCGAGGAGCATCCGCTGCATCTGCTTTCCGTGCTGCGGTCGAACTACCGCGTATTGGCGTCCGCCGGCATCGCGCAGGTCTTCGCGCAGATGATCCGCGCCGGCCGCGTCGTGGTCATCCCCCTTTTCGCCGCCGATGTGCTGGGCCTCGGCTTTGAGCAAATCGGCTATATCGTCAGCATCTCGGTCGCCATCGACTTCAGCCTCTTCGTGGTCGCGGGCTGGCTGATGGATCGCTTCGGGCGCAAGTTCGCCATCGTGCCCTGCTTCGGCATCCAGGCGATCGGCATGGCGCTCGTGCCCTTCGCTGCCAGCTTCGGCGGTCTGCTCTTCGCGGCCGCGCTGATCGGAATCGGCAACGGCCTGGGCGCCGGCTCGATGATGACCCTGGGCTCGGACCTGTCGCCGGACAAATCGCGCGGGGAATTCCTGGGCGTCTGGCGCTTGATCGGCGACCTGGGCCACACTGGCGCGCCCCTGGTCGTCGGCGTCGTCGCTGACATCCTCGTGCTCAGCTCCGCCATCTTTTTCATCGCGGGCACGGGCTTGGCGGCTGCGAGCATCTTCCTGTTCCTGGTGCCGGAGACGCTCAAACGGAAACCGGCCCTGGCGGTGGCGTCGTGAAGCCGTCGCGTCCCCCACCCCCCGGCCCGGG
>VXLV01000042.1:0-3045 GCA_009841405.1 Chloroflexota bacterium
CAGTAAGTCCCTCCCTCTTGATGGGGGAGGGATTTAGGGTGGGGGTGTTATGACTATCCTCTGTTACGGCGAGATTGACCTGGACATCTACGTGGCGCTGGATCGGCTGCCCACGATGGAGAAATCCGCGACTTGTTCCGAAGACTTCGAGAATGTGGGCGGCGCGGCGGCAAACAGCGCCCTGTGGCTGGCGAATTGGGGCTTGCCGACGCGCCTGGCCGGGCATGACTTGGGCGATGATCGCGCCGGCGACGAAGCGCGCGCAGTCCTCGCCGCGCAGCCGCATCTCGATACGCGCTTCATCGCGCGCCACGCCGATTATCGCACGCCGCGTTGCCAGTGCCTGGTGACGCCCGATGGCGAACGCAGTTTCATCACGCATTGGCCACTTGAACTGCTTATGACGCCGCCAGCGCCGGAAATGCTGGACGGCGTCGAGTGGGTCAATCTCGATATGTCGGGGCCGCTGCCCCTGCGTCTGCAGATGGCAAAGACGGCGGCGCAGCACGGCATCCCCGTGCTCGTCAACGACATCTACAGCGCCGATAATCCCTTGCTGCCGCTGATAGACATCCTGGTGATCTCAGCCGCGATCGTGCGCAGCCGCGCGCCGGGCAGGCAGGCGGCGGATCTGGCGCAAGAACTGCAGCGCTCCGGCGACTGCCACGTAATCATCACCAACGCCGGCGAGCCGCTCACGGTCATTTCGCGCGCCGGCGAGCGGCATCGCATCACGCCGCCGCCGGTGGAAGCAGTCGACACTACCGGCGCGGGCGACATCTTCAAGTCGGGCTTGCTTTACGGCCTGCTGCAGGGTTTGCCCCTGGCAGAGGCGGCGCGCTGGGGCGCGGCCGCTGGCAGTCTGATGTGCCGGGTGGCGGGCACGACCCATACGCTCGCGCCGCTCAGCGCGGTGGAAGCGCTCCTGGACGCTGCGACTCTTGAAACAGGTTTGGCCACAGAGGACACAGAGTTACGTTGAGGGCACAGAGATTCTGATGTAAGGGCAATCCTTGGCACGCCCATGGTTTCGGCTAGGTTTTGTGGGCGACCCAGCGGGTCGCCCCTACCGCTGGCATTTATTTTGGACTTGCATGACTTATTTGCGCTTACTGAGAAAAGTTATCGCTGGTAATGCTTGCTCATTATACGAAGCCATCCGCAACTGGGGAAACGGTCGCTGCCAAGCAACAACCATAGAGCATTACTCGGTGTACTCTTTCTTTTCTCTGTGAACTCGGTGGTAAATCTTTCACGAGTTCGCGCGTCCCTCAATCCAGATCGGCGAGGACCAGGCCCAGTGTCCGTTGCGCAGGCGGACGCGGACGTAGTACCACTCGCGTTCAGCGCCCGATGACGCGTGGTTCAGCGTGAAGGCGTGTCGGCGCTCGGCTAGGGGCTGGGCGCGGTGGAAGACGAAGCTGGGCGATACAAAGCCGCTGGTGTAGAAGCTGCGCGCGCCGTCGGCGATGTCGGCCAGGGGCAGCCGAACCTCAAGCCCATTGACAGTTCCGCGAATCTGGCTGGCTAGGTCGCCGGCGATCCGCAAGGTGACGGCTTGGGTCGAGGAGCTGGTGACGCTGGCGTTGCGCGGGGTCTGCGTGCGCAGGCGCAGGCGGTTGCCGCCATCGTAATCCAGGCGGCTTAACACGCAGGGCGTCCGGTCGTCGATGACGGGAATGCCGATGTCGTGGCCGCGCAGATGCGGCTCAACGCCCAGCAGCTCGCCGCCCTCGACGCGCAGATCAACCTCCCAGTCGGTGAGCGTTTCCAGCTCGCCCCAGCCCAGCTCCAACCGTACGTTCACTGGCGCGCTGAAATCCGCCGCGCGCGTGTGCAGCGATTCGCGCTGGACGACGCGGTTGTTGTGCAAGACTTCGACATAGTCGATCGCGGAAGCCGCTTCGAGCGATACCTCGATTTGCCGCTCGGGCGCGAATGGAAGCGCCGCGCCCATCGGCGCCGCGTTCAGGGCGAATTGCAGCGCGATGCGGTCACCGGTGATGGCGTAGCATCGGCGCTGGCTGATAGCCTGCCAGATAGCCGCGCGCGACAGCTGCGGCGCCCAGACCGCTACCTGACCATAACCGTAGTGCCCTGGATGCGCGCTGTGATGATCGGAGGAGGCGATGAAGCCGAAGACATGCCCCTGCGCCAGCGCATACTGGGCGGTGCTTTGGTGGTCGCGCGGGCCCATGGCGTGGCGATATTCGGGCGCCGCGCCGCTGTGCTCGGAGGCGCCGTGGAAGGACATGATCTCGACGACCGGCGACAATTCGGATGTGAATTGGTCCCAGTTGATGCCACGGAAGCCCTGCTTGTAGCCGATGTGATGCGGGATCAGCCAGCTGGGATGGGGATGCCGGCGCAAGCGTTCGCGCAGTTCTTCGATATGCGCCACATGAAAGATCTCGGGCGTGGCGACATCGCGGAAATAAATGCAATGATCGCCGTAGCGCATCGAATGCCACTCGAAACTGGGAAAGGTTACAAAGCGCCCGTCGATTTCGGCGGCGTCGGTCGCGCGCAGGTAGTCGGCCCAGGCAACGCGCGCCCGCTCAAAGCCCTGGCGATGGTAGTCGACCAGGTAGCCGAGCCGTGGGTCGTCCCGGGGCATGTCGTCCCAATGGCCGTGCAGGGTGACGCTGGCGAAATCCAGTTGCAGGCGGGCGTTGTGGAAGGCGTCCGCAAGGCTGCCCGAGCCGTAGCTCAGGTTGCAGTGGTTGTGGATATCGCCGTAGTAGACTTGTAATCCGGCGTATGCGTCCTGCTCGGTCATGGCAGTTCTGCTCGGGCTCAACTCGCTCACATTAAGGCGGCATTATACTTCGGCGAGCTGCCCGCTCCAACTTCAACGATATCTGAATCGAGGCGGATGCTGGGTCTGGCCTCCTGTGATGCTTTCAAGGGAAATTCTGCTTAATGATAAGCTCGATCCGAGTAAACGTCGGTAGGGGCGACTCGGTGAGTCGCCCGCCCGCAAAACACAATTTCATAATAAGACCAGCCCACGCACGCACCACCAAAAAAAAACATAAAGAAATT
>VXLV01000042.1:3055-6097 GCA_009841405.1 Chloroflexota bacterium
GTGTGGTCTGCCCTGATGTTTTGATTTCTTGATATTTTTTGATTATATATACCTACTTCCCTCCTATCCGTGTTTGGGGGCTTCGTGGGTTGCCCCCCGCGCCCAAATCACTTTTGCATCATCGGACGAGCCAAGGCTCGCCCCTGCACATTCTCACTTTCGGAAGTTAATCGTTCGGCGTTAGCCAAGTCGTAAATTGCGAGCCTACGTGGAGTATAAATCTCTACACGCTGCACTGACGAACACGCGCGACCAAAAGGTCGCCAACTCACGCTCAGATCCGGCTACAGTTGTCCTATGACTAAACGCGCCCATAGCTCAATTCTTGTGCCTGCCGGCAACTTCGCGCATAAAGCCAAACTATGTGTCCGAAAAAAATATTTCCTCGGACAAAAAAACGGACAGAAACAGAAAAAATCGGACAGAAAATCCTCGATTCACACCGTCAACTGTCGATAAGTCTTTTTCAAACTGCTACAATGGCGGCTCGAAATCAGGCGGAACGGGGCAAGCGTATGACCGGCGGAGAGCGCTGGCGGATATTCACCGACCTAGACGCGGCGCGGGGCAGCATCCTCAAGCGCTATTCGCTGCGCGATGTCGATGTTCCGGAAGCCATGCTCGCGCGCTCGGTCAAGCTCTTCGGCGAGCGCCTGGCCCCGGAAGATGCCGTCAGGCGCATCGTCAACAGCGTGCGCCAAGGCGGCGATGACGCGCTGCGCGAATGGAATCGCAAGCTTGACGGGATAGAGAGGGACGAGCTGCTGGTTGCGCCCGATGCGCTGGGGGCGGCGTTGGCGGCGATTCCCTCGGACTTGCGCGGCGCGCTGGAAACAGCGGCCGAACGCATCCGCGCCTTCCATCAGAAACAGCCGCTGCACAGCTGGATCGACGCCGGCGCCGAGGGCTCGCTGGGGCAGCTTATCCGCCCGGTCGATTCCGTGGGCGTTTACGTGCCCGGCGGCAGCGCGCCCTTGCCCTCGTCCCTGCTGATGAGCGTCATCCCAGCGCAGGCAGCGGGCGTGCCGGAGATCAGCGTCTGCACACCGCCCGGCAGCGGCGGCGGAGACATCCATCCGGCGATACTGGCGGCGGCCGCCATCGCCGGCGTCGAGCGCGTCTACCGTGTCGGCGGCGCGCAGGCCATCGCCGCCATGGCTTACGGTACGGAGAGCATCCCGCGGGTCGCTACGATCGTGGGCGCGGGCAATCTTTTTGTCACGCTGGCGAAACAGCAGGTCTACGGCGATGTCGGCATTGACGGCTTGCTGGGGCCGACCGAGACGCTGGTCATCGCCGATGAGGCGGCCGACCCGGTCTTGGCCGCGGCCGATTTGCTGGCGCAAGCGGAGCACGATGTGCTGGCGTCGGCGATCTTGCTGACGCCCAGTCTTGAGCTGGCGCGGGCGGTAGGGCGCGAAATCGAGCGGCAACTGGCGGAACTGCCGCGCCGCGACCTGATTCTTGGCGCTATGCACAATCGCAGCGGCACAGTCATCACGCGCGACCTCGCGCAAGCCTTTGATCTGGCGAATGAATACGCCGCCGAGCACCTCTGCCTGCTGCTTAATGATCCCTGGTCCTGGCTGGGTAAAGTGCGAAATGCCGGCGGCGTGTTTCTAGGCGAGCACTCGTATGAGGTGCTGGGCGATTATGTAGCCGGGCCCAGCCATGTGATGCCGACCGGCGGCACGGCCCGGTTCGCCTCGCCGCTGAATCTGCTCAGCTTCGTCAAAGTCACCAGTTTGTTCGCGCTGGATGCCGACGCGGCCCGCGAGCTCAGCGCGCCGGCGCAAGTTATTGCCAAAGCCGAATCGCTGGACGCGCACGCAGCCGCGGCAGCGCTGCGAGAGTCGCGATGAGCGCCAAAGTCCGCATCCGCCGCGACATCGAAACGATGAGCGCCTACACGCCCACGACTTCGCTGGAGGTCTTCGCCGAGCGGCTGGGCATGGCGCCGGGCGATCTCATCAAACTGGACGCCAATGAGAACCCGTTTGGCCCCTCGCCCCGCGTGATTGAGGCGCTGGCCAAGCTTTCCAACATGCACGTCTACCCCGATCCGGAATCAGGACGGCTGCGTGAATTGCTGGCCGACTACACCGGCGTCCCCGCCGCGCAGATCCTCTGCGGCGCCGGCGCGGACGAATTGATCGAGCTCATCTTGCAGCTCTTCATCGAGCCGGGCGATTGCATAGTCAATACGCCGCCGACTTTCGCAATGTACGGCTTTGACGCGCCGCTCTATCACGGCCGGGTCATCGACGTCTATCGGCGCGCGGATTTCTCGCTAGACCTGGACGCGATTGAAGCAACGGTGTTGCAGCGCAAAGCCAAGCTGGTCTTCCTCTGCTCGCCCAACAACCCCAGCGGCAACCTGATTGAAGCATCGGAGATACGGCGGCTGCTCGAGTTGCCCGCGACTATCGTGGTCGACGAAGCTTATATCGAATTCGCCGGGCGCGACGGGTTGAGCGGCTGGGTCGGCGAATATCCCAATCTGATTATATTGCGTACGCTGAGCAAGTGGGCCGGGCTGGCGGGTTTGCGCGTCGGCTACGGACTATTCCCGCCCGCGCTGATGCCGCACTTGTGGAAGATCAAGCAGCCTTACAACGTCAACGTGGCCGCCGATGTCGCGGCCCAGGCGTCGCTGGAAGACGTCGACTTTCTGTTGGAGCGCGTCCGTACGCTGGTAGAGCAGCGGCAGCGGCTGCAGGTCGCCTTTGCCGAGTTGCCTTTTCTTTCGCCCTACCCCAGCCGCGCCAACTTCGTCTTGAACCGCGTGGGGGGCATGACGGCGGCGGCTTTCCGAGACCGGCTGGCGCGCGCGGGCATCATCGTGCGCTACTACGACAAGCCGCGCCTGCGCGACCACATACGCATAAGCGCGGGAACGCCGGCGCAAGTGGACCGCCTGCTGGAAGCGCTGCGCGAAATCGCCGGCGGCTGAACGCTAGAATTCACTTTAGAGACACAGAAGTCGTGCCAACAAAGTAATGAGAATTCAGAAATGAAGTCGATTGTAGGGGCGACACTGTG
>VXLV01000171.1 GCA_009841405.1 Chloroflexota bacterium
CACCCCAGACCCCTCCCCCAAGATGAGGGAGGGGGAGTTCGCTTGCTTTGAAGTCCCTCCCTCTTCATGGGATGCCCGCCATAGAGATGGCGGGAGGGATTTACGGTGGGGGTTAAGTTTTGCCATGATTCCCGCCTACAGATTCGAGTAGGGATCGGCCGCGTCGCGCAAGCCGTCGCCCAGGAAGTTAAGACCCAGAACCGCCACCACGATGAAAATCACCGGCGTCAGGATCCAGGTGTTCTGGCCCAGCGTCTCCAGGCTCTGCGCGCTTTTCATCAAGAAGCCCCAGCTCGTCAGCGGCTCGTTGATGCCGATGCCCAGGAAGCTGAGGAAGGCCTCTGCCAGGATGATATCGGGAATCATCAGCGTCAAAATCACGATCACATGACTGAGCACGTTGGGATAAAGATGCTTGAAGATGATGCGGAAGTCACCCGCGCCCTGTTCTTTCGCCGCCAGGATGAAGTCCGTCTCCCGCAGCGACAGCACCTTGCCGCGCACCTCGCGCGCAAGCACCGCCCAGCGCAAGAAGGGGAAGATGAAGGCCATCACCAAAAACTTCTGCTCCCCCGACCATGTCGTCGGGATCACCGCCGCCAGCGCCATCCACAAGGGCAACTCCGGGAAGGACATGACCACTTCCACCAGCCGCTGAATCACATTGTCGATGCCGCCGCCATAGTAGCCGGAGATGACGCCGACCGACGAGCCGACAACGATTGCGATCACCGCCGCCAAAATGCTCAGCGACAGCGACACCCGGCCCGCCAGGCATATCCGCCCCCACAGGTCGCGCCCGAAACGGTCCGTCCCCAGCAGGTGCAAGCGCACTTCGTCCGTGTCCAGCCCGAACAAATGCAAGTCCGTCTTGATCAACCCGAAGAGCTCGTATTCCCAGCTGCGCACGAAGAACTGCACATTGTAGCGATTGTCGGGGTCGATCTTGGGCCGCGCCTGATAAGTAACCGGGTCGATTTCCAATTCCTGCTTGTAGACGAAGGGGCGGGGGCTAAAGTTGCCGTCCAGGTCAAAGAAGCGAATCTGCGTCGGCGGCGTATAGGAATCGCTCAGCGCGGTCGCGTACAAGTTGTAGGGCGAGAAGAACTCGGGCAGTATCGCCAGCACAACCAGCATCACAAGCATCAGCCCGCCGACGATCGCGGCTTTGCTGCGGCTGAAACGCTGCCACACCAACTGCGAATACGAGTCGCTGCTCTCTTCCGACTCTTCTTCGATCAGCGCAGTGTCTTCGTAAACGTCTTGCACGTTGATCTTGTCCTGCCGCTAACTGTAAGAGATGCGCGGGTCAAGCACGCCCAGCGCCATATCGGCGATGAAGTTGCCCGCGATCAGCAATATGCCGTAGAGCAGCATGATGCTGCCCGATAGAAATACATCCTGCTTCAGCAGCGCCTCGGCGAACATGGGCGCGATGGTGGGCAAACCAAATACAATCGCCGCTTCCAACTCGCCCTGCAGCATATAGGGCAGCACCGTGCCCTGATAAGCGATGATGGGATGCAGCGCGTTCGGCACCGCATGCCGGTTCAGCACCCGCCGTTCATGCAACCCTTTCGAGCGCGCAGTCGTCACATACTGCTGGTTCAGCACATCCAGCAAGTTGCCGCGCATCACGCGCAGATTCCGCGCCACGCCCCCCAAGCCCGCGATCAATATCACCGGCCCGACATGCTTCAGCAAGTCCACCGCCTTCGCGACCGACCAGGGCGCGTAGCGAAACTCCGGTGAGTGCATAGCGCTGACATGCTCCCAACCCAAGCCGAAGGCCAGGAAGTACATAATGATCAAGGCAATGGAAAAACGCGGGAAGGAAGTAGCGAAAAACGCGAAGGCCGCCGCAGTATTGTCGGCGAAGCTATACTGTCGATTGGCGACGTAGATGCCCAGCGCAATGCCGACTAACGACGAAATGGCGTGCGCCGACAGCGCAATCCATAGCGTGCGTGGCAGGCGCTGCGCCAGCAAGTCGCTGACATCCACACGCTGAGAGAAGGACCAGCCGAAGTCGCCGCGTAAAACAATGGCGCCGATCCACTTGATATACTGTATCGGAATCGGATCCAGCAGGCCGTACTTGTCGCGCAGGCGGTTGGCCGCTTCTTCCGCCTGCTCTTCCGATGTGCCGCCCAAAGCCACTAACTCGGCCTTGTAGACCTCGGCGAAATCGCCCGGCGGAATCTGAATAATCGTAAATGCCACGATCGTGATAACGATCAGTATCAAGATTGATGAGAATAAGCGATTGATGATGTAACGTACCATCGGCGGCGGACTCGTCAGTTGATCAACGTCGTGCCAGCTTGACGCGCTAAAGTATAGAACATTATGCCATCAATTCAAAACTCAAGTAGTTCCAACAAAGCAGTGCGAAAATCACAGGGAGTTTGTAGGGGCCGACTCTGTGAGTCGCCCACCGGTCACAGCGCAAACAGGGGCGCGACCACGCGCGCCCCTGTCTCATCTGCAATCGTCGGCATGCGCCGAAGCGCAAACGACAATCTACATATCGTCCATGCCGTAAACCGGCAAGGTATCCGGGAAGATCTCGGCGATCTGCTCATCCGGGTCCACCCAAACCGCTTCCGGAATCACGTTGCCCCAAGTCCACTGATAGAAGAACGGCGGCGCGCCAACGGGAATGTTGTTGAAGCGCTTCGCCAACGCCAGACCATAGCGACCGATGATGCCGCCGACATGGTAGACGTTCTCGGTGGTAAGCGTGATGTAACGCGACATCAGTTCCTTGCGCGCTTCAAAGTCCGGCTCCAGGCAGAATTCGTTCACGATCTCGACGATCTCGACCTCGAAGTCCAGCAGATCGCGGCTGCCGCCATCGGCGCGGTGGAAATCAGGCGACAAATCCGTAACCGGACCCAAGTCGCGGCAGCGGGTGAAGGACGTGGTGTATTCCTGCCCGGCGCGATCAACGCGCATTTCCCAGGTGCCGGTCGTGATGGCGTCGCCAGCGGCCGGACCCTGCAGAGGCTGCAAGTTGACCTGTACGCCAACATCCTGCATCAGCAGCACGAAGGCATCGCCGATCTGGCCCGTGGCTTCGGCGGCGACGCTGGTATTCAACACGACTACCAGGTTGTCCCCGGCGAGCGGACCCTCAGTCCAGTTCACGATGCCGTCGCCATCGGTATCCTCGAAGCCCAGCTCCGCCAGCAAGGCGCGCGCTGAATCAGGCGAGTAAGGATAGTAGACAACGCTGTCGATATCAAAGTAGGGCGACCCGGGCGTGATGCCGCCGGCGAAGGCGCGCATGAAGGGTCCACGGATTACCGCTTGCCCAATGCCATCGCCGTCAACCGCGTGCTGTACCGCACGGCGGAAACGCTGATCGCGGAAGAGATCGCGCAGCGCCTGATCGCGCTCATCCTGAACGCCCAGCGAAGACGACAGATTGAACTCGATGTTGAACGACAAAGTCTCCGGACCCCACTCGATGCGGAAGTGCGCGTCATCTTCTTGCGAACGCGTGATCGCTTCTACATAGGTGCTGGGGTTCTCGAGATTGGTGTGGTCGATCGAGCCGGCCAGCGTGCCCAGCGTGCGGCCGATCCCGCTCGGGCCCTTCTCGAAGGTGACTTCCTCCAGGTAGGGCAACTGGTTGCCTGCCTCATCGACCTTCCAGTAGTAGGGGTTCCGGCGATGAACCATGAACTCGTCAATCTGATAGTCGACCGCCACCCAGGGGCCCATCGTCGGCACAGGCAAGTCGTCCTGCACTTGGAAGGTCTCAAAGGCGTCATAGTCGGACTCGGCGTTGATGGCCGGGTGCATGGGCGCGTAGATGTGCTCGGCGCACAAGTTGAAGTCCAGGAAGTCCATATTGAACAGCCATTGGACCGGATAGGCCACTGGGAAGGTCCAGGTAATCTGGTTGTCGCCAGTCTGCTCAAGGACAATGTCTTCGCCACCGATCTGCCAGGTCGAGCGGTTCGTCCAGGAATTCACATTTTCATCCAGGATGATGTGATTCCAGGTGAACATGATGTCATGAACGCCGAAGGGATGGCCATCGGACCACTTCGCGCCTTCGATGATATTCATCACCAGCGTCATGCCGTCGTCGCTCCACGCCCAATCCGTCGCCAGATTCGGCAGCGGCTCCAGGTTGTCCTTGCGCAGGAACATCGGGCCGGACTTCACCAGCGATTCGCCATAGATGTAGTTGATGCCAAACCAGCCCTGCGTTTGACGCGCGCAGAGATTCCAACCGGCGGTCGGAACAGCCGAGAAGTCGCGCCAGACACCGCCATAAACGCCGGGGCCAACCGACATGCCCGAGTTCAAAATGACCTGCGGGTTATCCGGCAGACGTTCTTCAACCGGCGGCAGTTCGCCAGCTTCCACCATTGCCGTCACATACGCCGGCTCGCTATACGAGTCCAGCGCCTTGTAAACCAACATCTCATCCAGGTTGAACCTGACAATCGGGTTGTCGCCGATCATCACACCCTCTGGATAAGGCACGGGATCAGCGACCTCGCCCATCTGGGCGAAACCGGCGCCGACCGCCGCAAACAGCACTGCCGTCACCAGCAGCATACGAAGAAAACTTGAACGCTTCATTGGATCTCCTCCAAATCTGATTGACAAAAATTAACCCGCCGGCGCCTGACGCCAACAGGATAATTCACCAAAGAAACAAAGTGCGCGCGCCCAACACATCTCTCAGCCGACGTGTCCACAACACAAGCACCCGACAACAATTCAGGCGCTCCCCCTCTCTGATGCTTCGGAGAGGGGGCCGGGGGGTGAGGTAGAACTGCCCGCATCACGCCACCTCCGCGTCCGGCTCATGCAGCCAGCACGCCACCTGATGCTCGCCCGCCACCGTCGTGGTCGGCGGCAGATGCGTCCGGCACTTCGCCATCACATGCGGGCAGCGGTCGGCAAAGGCGCAGCCCGGAATCTCGGCCGTCGCGTTAGGCACGATGCCCTCAATCGGCACAAGAATCTCCTTGCGCCGGCCCAGCACCGGGATCGATTCCAGCAAGCCCACGGTATAGGGATGTTTTGGATTGCGGAAGATATCGGTGACAGTCCCATATTCGACGATGCGCCCGAAATACATCACCGCCACGTGGTCGGCCATCTGCGAGACCACGCCCAAATTGTGCGTGATGATGATGATTGAAGAGCCGAAGTCGTCCTGCAGCTTTTCCATCAAGTCGATGATCTGCGCCTGAATCGTGACATCCAGCGCAGTGGTCGGCTCGTCCGCGATCAAGATCGACGGATTGCAAGACAAGGCAAGGGCGATCATCACGCGCTGCCGCATGCCGCCGCTGAGCTGGTGCGGATACTGCTTCACACGCTCCGCCGGGTCGGCGATGCGCACCCGGTCCAGCATCTCAATCGCCACTTTAATCGACTCTTTGCGTCCCAGCCCCTGATGCAACTCCACCACTTCCGCAATCTGCCGGCCCACCGGGTGCAGCGGATTCAGCGAAGTCATCGGCTCCTGGAAGATCATCGAGATTTCGCCGCCGCGGATGCTGCGCATCTCAACGCCCTTGGGGTCAAGCTGCACGATGTCTATCGTTTCCGCCCGGCGCTTTTGCCGCCGAAAGATGATTTCGCCGTCGACGATCTGGCCCGGCGGCGACTTAATCAGTTGCATGATCGAACTCGCCGTCACGCTCTTGCCGCAGCCGCTTTCGCCGACGATGCCCAGGGTCTGGCCATTCGCCAGCGTGAAGTCGACGCCCTTGACCGCCTGCACCACGCCCTTGTCGGTGAAAAAGTGCGTCTTCAGATTCTTGACTTCTAAAATCGGCTCAGCGCCGTTGCTGCCATTCATAAGCGATCAGTTCAGTCTAATTTGCGTTTCGGCGGGCGACTCACAGAGTCGCCCCTACATGCTTGCATTTCAGGCAAGCATATCCCTTCAGATAAGCCCCTCCCTCATTTTGGGGGAGGGGTTTGGGG
>VXLV01000135.1 GCA_009841405.1 Chloroflexota bacterium
CCCCGGCCCCCTCCCCCATAAAGAGGGAGAGGGAGACACTGACGCGGAACGCTGATTGTGTCGAAATTCGGCGCAGTAGTGTTGGCGGCGGGGCTATCCACGCGGATGGGCGAGAATAAAGTGCTGCTGCCCTGGCGGGACGGGCGGCCGATTGTGGCTCATGTCGCGGCCCTGTTCGCGGAGGCAGGCGTTGACCCGGTAATCGTCGTGACCGGCCGCGATGCCGCGGAAGTCCGCGCTGCCTTGGCGGATCTGCCCGCGCGCTGCGTTCACAATCCCGACTACGCCAGCGGCGAGATGCTGTCGTCGGTGAAGGTCGGCTTGGGCGCGCTGCCGGATGCGCTGGCCGCGACGTTCATTCAGCCAGCCGATATGCCCTGTGTGCCGCAGGCTGTCATCGGCGCGCTGGCCGCCGCGCATGAGCCGGGCTGGAATGTCGCGCCGCGCTTTGAGGGGCAGCGCGGGCATCCGGTGCTGCTGGACCGGGCGACCTGGGGGGCCATGCTGGCGCTGCCGGCGGATGCGCGGCCGCGGGATGGGCTGCGCGGGTCGCGGCTGCGGCTGGTGGATGTGGCGGACGCGGGCGTGCTGCTGGACCTGGATACGCGGGAAAGTTACGAGCGGGCTTTGGGGCGGCAAACCTAGCTGAATCAGCAAACCATCAAACCACCAATTCCCGGTGGGAAAATGGCTGCCCTGTTCTGCTATACTGTTTGCAGTAGCAATATTTGGTAAGGAATTACGAAATGATAAGTCTGGAAGATCTGAAGCCTGGTATGCGCGTTTGCGGGATAGTAGGGCAAGAGGTGGTGGAAATCATGAGAGTTGAGCCGCTGTCTCGTGTTGACACAGTTGCTGGCATCGTTACCCTGTCGGCCAAAGTCGTTTATCAGCGTGGTGATAGCTACGACAGTACGCTACTGTATCGTGGTGATGAAGAGAGTCTATTTGAAGCGATTGACGAGTGGGCCTACGGCGACGATGCAAAGATTGCACAGTTGGCTTGGTCTGCTCGGCGCATTCACGATCTACACCTTTTCGATGAGTATCAGGCTATATTTGGCTCGGCGATAAGGCCGCTGCCCCACCAAATTGAAGCAGTGTATTTCAAAATGCTCGGGCGCTATCCACTGCGCTACGTTTTGGCAGATGACCCCGGTTCAGGCAAAACAATTATGGCTGGATTGCTGATCCGCGAAATGATGGCGCGCGAGCTCATAAAGCGCTGTCTCATTGTGGTACCTAGCGGGTTGACACAGCAGTGGCATAGCGAAATGAAAGAGAAATTTCGACTCAGTTTTACAATTGGCGATCTGTATCGAGAGCCAAACTGCTTGCAGCGGAATGACCTAGTTATTTTGCGAATGGACCAAGCAAAACTCGAAGCATATGACGATCTGATAGACGCAACCGAGGACTGGGATCTGGTAATCTGTGACGAAGCGCACAAGATGTCTGCGAGTTATTCTGGCGGCGAAATCAGCCGCACCCAACGTTACAATCTCTGTGCGCGGCTGGGCAAGCAGACGCGCCACTTGTTGCTAATGACGGCGACGCCGCAAAACGGCAAACCAGAGGATTATCAGCTTTTTCTGAACTTGTTGGACGAGGAGCGCTTCCGGTTACCGACGCGCGGACAACTTGAATCGCGTACAGAAACCAAGGACAACGTACTTAGGCGAATGAAAGAAGACTTAGTAACACTTGAAGGGACTCCGCTTTTCCCGGAGCGCCGTGCCCATACCGCCGACTACGGTCTTTCGCCAGACGAACGAGAACTCTACGAAGCGGTAACGCACTATTGCCGCGAGCAATTTAACTTAGCCGAACAGCTAGCGAGGGGGCGCAAGAACACCGTCGGATTCGCGATGACATCTTTGCAACGACGCTTGGCGTCTTCGCCTGAAGCGATTTACCAATCCTTGCATGCACGACGGATGCGACTAGAGCAAGACTTGACTGAGTGGAACGAGTTCCAATTCGCACAAGTACAGGCAGAATTCAAGTATAACGAGATAGAGCATGAGGACGCGAGTGCGGAGACGCGTGAATACGAAGAAGAGCGGTCATTGCTCGCAACCGCTGCGGTTAATCGTGAGGCTCTGAAGGTCGAAATCGCTATGCTGCAAGGATTGGAAGCGCAAGCCGATGCCGTCCGGCAAAGCGGCAACGACAGCAAGTGGGATAGGCTGCGCGAAGTCTGGCTTGAGGATTTACCGGCAATATCGAATAACGGGCAGTTGCGAAAGCTGATCATATTTACTGAGCATGTAGCTACGCTCGAATATCTTTCACGGAAGTTGGGTGCACTCCTAGGTGACAACGACGCAATAGTCAAGATTCACGGTAGCGTGCCTCAAGACACTCGGCGTCACATTCAGGATAAATTCTGGAATGATTCTCGCATACGGGTGCTTGTCGCCACCGACGCCGCCGGAGAAGGCATAAACCTGCATTGCGCACATCTGATGGTCAATTACGACCTGCCATGGAATCCTAATCGGCTTGAACAGCGCTTCGGACGCATTCACCGCATCGGGCAAACAGAAGTCTGCCATCTCTGGAATCTCGTCACCAGCGAAACGCGCGAAGGTGCGGTCTACGAACGCCTGCTTCAAAAGTTAGATACAATTGGAGGAGCGTTGCAAGGCAAGGTCTTTGATGTGCTCGGAGAGCTATTTCAAGAGGTATCACTACGAAATCTTATCATTGAAGCTGTACGTTATGGCGATAATCCAAATGTTCGTAGGCGGCTATATGAGAAAGTTGAAAGGGCTCTCGACTTTGACACGTTAAGGGAGCGTACGCAAGGACAGGTACTCGCCGATGACGTCATTAACTTGGATTCGCTCCGGGCTAAATTGAATGAAGATAGCGCGAACCGTTTGGGTAACCGCGAGATCAGAATTTTCCTAGAAAGCATATTCAGACTATTGCCTACAGGAAGAAACAGCATCCGCGAACTGTCCACCAATTGCTTTAACATCACCAGTGTTCCCGGAGTCCTAAAGGAATATGCTAGGCGTAAGAAAATATGGCTGGAAGATTCCTACAAAAGGGCCTGCTTCGAACGTGGTGCTGTGCCGGAAGCAGAGTTCATAGGCCCCGACCATCCTCTATTGGCGGCGGCGGCCGGATGGGTTGAGAGGCATTGGCGTCGTGCCCTTCCACAATGTGGAGACAATCTGCCCGTCTTCCTCGACAAATCTAGCGGACACGTACTACCGCGTACTCTCTGTTATGTTACTTGGTCGATACAGAATGCGCTTTTAGAAAACAATGTCATTGAGAGTAAGGCGAAATTCGTCGCAGTGGACACAGATGGCTGCACTACTGAAATCGCGCCTGGCGCAATTCTGCAATTCAATGTTGCCGAAGAGTCCGATGAATCTCGATGCAGGAGCTTGCTAAGTCGCGAGATGTTGACCGATTCTTCGGCGCAAAGGCATGCCGAATATCATGTTGCTGACATTCAGGTACAGTCGCATTTGGCGAAAGTACAAGATCGCGAAACCGATCGGCTTGAACGGGAATCGCAGCAAGTCGAAGAGGGCCTTAAGGCGGAAATCTCAATGTGTCAGAATATTATGGACTGGATCGACGAGACTGTACGAGATGACAGGGATCAGGAGAGAGTCTACAGATTACGGCGAACTAGCATTGAGCAGCTAAAGCGCAATCTTGAAACGCGGTTGGAAGATCGGATGAACCTTATCGCTCGGCAAAAGGACATCAGGGCGTCGGGTGTCACCGTCCGCCGTGTCGCTGTGATCGTGCCCGCTTCTTTACTGCACGACTAACGCTTGCCGCAGAGTTGCAGACTTTTCGCCCCGCCCCCACTCCAACCGGCGCGCGAGCGCCCGCCACAGCAGCGCGATCTGCAACTCCCGCAGCGCCACGATCAGCAGCAGCGACCCGCCCTCCGCCAGCGTCCGCAAGAGCGGGCCGCTATCGAACGCCGCCCGCCCGAACACGACAAAGGCCAGCCCGCCGACCGCCAGCGGCAGGCTCGTCAGCGCCAGATGCAGGAAGACGCCGACGGTCATGCCGTCATTGCGCGATAGGTCGAAGCTGCTGGCATACAGGCC
Source organism: Chloroflexota bacterium (assembly GCA_009841405.1). GTDB lineage: Bacteria > Chloroflexota > Anaerolineae > Aggregatilineales > Phototrophicaceae > UBA6055. Next base: position 4,089 of record VXLV01000135.1, read on the forward strand.
GACCAGCAAGCTCAGCGCCAGAGTCTGCGTCATATTGCTGTAATAGAGGGCCAGCAGCAGCGCGGCCACCGCCAGCAGACGCAACTGCTCCATGCCGACCGCCTGCGGGCCGAACAGCGCCGTCCAGAGCGTAAGCAGGCCTAGCCCGCCGAGCGCCGCCAATCCGCAGCGGCAGGACAGCACAGTGCCCCAGCGCAGGGGCAGGAACCAATCGCTGCGATATAAGACGCCGGCGGCGAAAGACCAACTCGCCTTAAGCGCGCCCCGCGTCGATGCGCAGATTAGCTCGTATGTATGCTGATGCTTTTCGCGGTAAATGCCGCCGATGACTTCAAAGGTCAAGCTCGCGCCGGCAAAGATGACGGCAAGCGGCAGCAAGACCGGCGTCGCAACCATTAGCGTGAGCATCAGCATCGGTATCACCAGGACGAGCGCCAGAAGTCCCGGCGAATGCGCCAGCGCGGCGATGAGCGCGGGAATGGCGACGACGACCAGCAACCGCGGCGCGCGGAATCCAGGTTTTGACGGCGCTGCGGCTCTGCGGATTTCGCTGACCCGGCGGAAGATCGGGTCGCTGATGTCCATCGCGACCAGCTTGCGCCACAAGCGCACGGACATCATGTCGGGGCTCCTCATCCTTTGGGCTGATGACGCTATCTTAGCGGAAGCGGGGGGCTCATCCAAGCGCGCCGAGTCAGGGGCGCTTGCATGCCTGCCGTATCGCGCGATTGAGGGATCAGCCGCGAACTGCTCCCTGCGTCAGACCCGCGATAATTTGCCGCTGCATCAACACAAAGACAGCGAGAATTGGGAGTGTGCTCAAGAGAGAGGCCGCCATACTCGCCCCGATTTCCACATCGTTGGGGCCGTTCATCGTGGCAATGCCCAGGGAGAGCATATACTTCTTGTCATCGTGCAGCACAATAAGCGGCCAGAGAAAGTCGTTCCAGGTATACACAAAGATGAAGATGGCGACCACGCCGAGCGCAGGACGCACCAGCGGAATGATGACGCTGTGAAAGATTCTCAGTTCCGATGCGCCATCGATTCGGGCGGCGTCCATCAGTTCGTCGGGCGCCGCCTCATTGTATTGGCGCATGAGAAAGATATTGAATGCGCCGACGATGCCGGGCACGAAAATCGCCAGAAAAGTATCCACCCAGCCGAAATCGCGCATCATGAGGAACAGGGGCGCGAGCAGGACCAGGAAGGGAAGCGTCAAGGTCGCTAGCACGAGAAAGAAGAAAAAGCGCTTGAATCGAAAACTGTACTTTGCAAAGGCGCAACCAGCCAGGGCGGCGAAGTAAACGCCCAGCACCGTTCGTACACCCGCCGTGAAACTCGTGTTGCCGTACCAGATTACAAAATCGGTATCAGCGAAGAGTTTGTCGTAATTGTTTCGCGACCATTCGCGCGGCATGATTGTGACAGGCAAAGAATAGAGCTCGCCTTGCGTTGATTACGCGACCACCAATCCGCGAGGGAGAAAGACTGTGGTTTGCTAGCAATGGTCAGCAAGTTCGTGGACACGCGGGTGTCTCCTGTCCCCCATCCCCCGGCCCCTTACTCCACTAGGAGGGAAGGGGAAAGCTTTAGCGCTTTCGCGCAGATAAAGCCCCTCCCTCTATATGGGGGAGGGGCTTTATC